>JAKAYZ010000046.1 GCA_021816165.1 Planctomycetota bacterium
CGGCCACTGACAACGGACGGTAGTGCCCTGGCCCGGCTGGCTTTCCAGAGATACGGTTCCACCCATGGCCGCTACCGCGTGTTTAACAATGGCCAAGCCAAGGCCGGTACCACGGTCTGCGCCACCCCGGCTGCGATTCACGGTGTAAAATCGCTCGAAGACACGATCGCGATCCTCCGGGGCGATGCCGCAGCCAGTGTCCTGCACTTCCAGGACAATCGCTGTGCCGGGAGCGGATGTGGCATCCGGTGCGGCTTTCGATGCGGTGGTGGCCCCACCCGCCACAGCCTTGCTCCAGCTCACCGACACGAAGCCGCTGGTGGTGAATTTAAGGCTGTTATCCACGAGATTTTTGAGAATAAGCATGATCAGTCGCTCGTCGCCACGAATGAATACTTCCGGTTCGACCTGGGCAAACCGGAGTTCGATATGTTTTTGCTGGGCGAGGTGGCCGAACATCTCAACAATCATGTCATGGAGCACCGTCGCGTTAATAGGCTCCATCCGTACGACCGAACGAGGATCTTCCGCCCGGGATAAATCCAGTAAATCACGGACCAGCAACTGCAAGCGCAGAACATGGCCATCGATAATGGCCATACAGCGGCGCAGAGTTGGTTCATCGTCCATGCCGGTATCGGTGATGGTATCCACGGCGGCTTTGATGCTGGCCAGCGGCGTACGGAGTTCGTGACTGGCGTTGGCGACAAAATCAGCCTTCATCTGGACATTCTGAATGATTTCCGTCTGATCCTGAATAACCAGCAACATCCCCTGGCGTTTGCGATCGAGCATGACTGGAGCCACACCCAAATCCACGGTGCGCACCCGTCCGGACAGCATAAGCTTGACCCGATCGCGAACAGGGTGATTTTCACGGCGGGCAGCGGAGATCAATTCCAATACGGGCACCTGGACCAAAAAGTCGGTATAAGGATCCCCGGTGCGGGTTTTAGCACCACCGGGAAAAACCTCCTGGGCTTTTTCGTTGGAGACGGTGACACGCATTTTTTCATCCGTGATGATCACCGGATCACGAACCTGTGCCAGCAACGTTTGCAGATGGGCGAAGACCAGGCCAAGTTCCTCCTGGCCACGACCGACCTGATCAACCAGAGCACCCATACCAGCGGAAAGTTTTTTTTCCAGATCGCCGGTGTTGGCACGGGAGGTGGCCTCGTCGGCGGTAGACTGGAGGGCATCGAGCTTGGTTACAACAGAAGTAAGGAATCGGCGGTGGTTCCACCATAAGATGGCCAAGCCGATTAAGCTCAAAACCAGCAAAGCCAGCAATACGACAACCACGGATGAGGAAGCAGTGACTACGTCGCTTAAATTTAATCCGTCATGCAGCAAAGCGATTTCCAAACATCGGTGGGAGTCAAATCAGTCCGTCGGACACCCCTTACCCAGTATAGCAGGAGTAAGCCAAGGTACCGGAAAAAGGCCATTCCTGGGGTATACAACCCAGTTTCAAGCTACCTGGTCCTTGGCGTCCAGCAGCCGGTAACCGACTCCGCGTACCGTATGGACCATCCACTGAAATTCACCGAGCTTACGCCGCACCGCCGTAACATGCACATCAATAGCGCGATCGGTAACAAAGACTCCGTTACCCATGACCCGGTCCGTTAGCTGATCGCGGGACAGGACGCGCCCTCTGGCATTGGCCAGAGCCGTGAGCAGCTTGAATTCGGTGGGGGTCAGATTGATGGGCTTACCTTTGAGGGTAATTTCATGGCGGGCCTGATCAATGACCATGGGACCGGTGTTTAAGATGGGCTGGGTCTGCTCGACGGAGGATTTGCGCCGGAGGACCGCGGCCACCCGGGCCAAGAGCACCTTCATGGAGAAAGGTTTGGTCACGTAATCATCGGCTCCGAGAGAGAGGCCAACAATAATGTCAGTCTCTTCACTGCGGGCGGTGAGCATGAGCAGTGGAATCGCGGCGGTTTGGGAATCACCCTTGAGCCGCGTGGCCACTTCCTGGCCGGTTAATCCTGGCATCATCAGGTCAAGAATAATTAAATCCGGCAGGTGTTTACGGGCAATTTCCAAGCCGACCTTACCGTCGTGGGCGTAAAGCACCTCGTAACCATTGCGCTGCAGGTTGAGGCGAATGAGTTCTACCAGGTCTCGTTCATCATCAATTACCAGAATTCGTTGCTTGCGTGTCATGGGCAGATCCTCGTCCAAATACTCTTCACCTGCGTAACATTGGCCGCAATGGGCAAAGGTGTCAAGATATTGGAAAAATGTTTAACCATTTCTAAGCGCAAAGCTAACCGATTGCCATGGGTAGAAAATCCAGGGGGCCGCATGGCCTTGTTCGGACCAGGCGCTTGGCGTAAAGTGGTGTGGGCAGATCAGGTGCATGTGAATGGGCACCGGCGGCATCAACGGTGGAGCTGAACCGCAATGTATAGGTCACCGGGGTGAAGGAGATTCCATGAAAGAAGGTTGTATTTTCTGCCAGATTGCCGCGGGAAAAGTTCCGTGCTTCAAAGTGTATGAAGATGATCTGGTTTTGAGTTTTCTGGATATTGGACCTGTGGTCGCGGGCCATACCCTTGTGATACCGAAAAAACACTACCAGAACCTGCTGGACGTGCCTGTGGAAGTGATTTCCAGCATTGGTGGTCGGCTGCCGATGCTGGCCCGAGCGGTGATCTCTGTGGTGCAGGCACCGGCCTGCCATGTGTTGCTCAACAGTGGAGTAGAGGCGATGCAATCGGTCCAGCATTTGCACTATCACATTCTTCCGCGAAGGCAGGGGGATGGATTTGGCGTGCCTTGGCCAGCGGGGCGGTTGGAGGCGGGGATGGCAAAGCAAATGGCCGCAGAGATTGCCGCAGCAGTGGCCACGGCCCGCCAAGGAGGACATTTTAACTTTGGTTAAGTAGCGGACATTTCAACTTTGGCATGACAACATGTGGCCGAGCATAGTTTGCAAAGCTATCCTATCGCCAATAGACTATCATGCTTGGTTTATCGGATGACGTACCATGGATGGTTTTCACCGTGAATAACCTCCTGGAGTTAACGCCTTGTTTCACGGCATGACTACTAACCTGCATTATATTATGGCAATTGCGTATTTGACGGCGCTGCTGATTTTGACCGTTTATGGTGTACACCGCTATTGGATGGTGATCCTATATTATCGGCATGCGCGAGAAAAACCGCCCTCCCCGGAACACTTCACAGATTTACCCACTATTACGGTGCAACTGCCCCTTTTCAATGAAAGATATGTTTCCCAGCGGGTGATTGAGGCGGCATGTCAGTTGGATTACCCAGCCGACAAGCTCCAGATTCAGGTGCTGGATGACTCGACGGATGATTCGGCGGCGATTGCCGAAGCGACATGTCGGGAGATGAGGTCAATGGGACACGACGTGGAATATATCCATCGGGCCAATCGCCACGGGTATAAGGCCGGAGCGTTGGAAAACGGTCTCAAAACCTGCAAAGGCGAATTTGTAGCGATTTTCGATGCAGATTTTGTGCCCCAGCGCGACATGCTCAAGCAGGCCATTCATCACTTTACGGCCCCTGAGGTGGGTTGCGTGCAGACGCGGTGGGAACACCTCAACCGACGGCACTCTTTATTAACGCTGTGTCAGGCGATCTTCCTGGACGGCCATTTTATGATTGAGCACACCGCCCGCAACCGCGGGGGCCGATTCATTAACTTTAATGGTACGGGCGGAATATGGAGGAAAAGGGCAATTACGGATGCCGGTGGCTGGCAACACGACACGCTGACCGAAGATATGGACCTTTCATACCGTGCCCAGTTGCGCCAATGGAAGATCGTATTTCTACGAGATGTGGTTTCGCCAGCGGAGTTGCCGCCAGAAATTATTTCTTTCAAACAGCAGCAACATCGCTGGACCAAGGGAAGTGCCCAGACGGCAATTAAAGTTCTACCAGGGCTGATGTGGTCGCCTCTGCCGCTGCGAGTCAAAATTGAAGCTTTTTTCCATTTAACATCGGGCGTGGTCTATCCGGCGGCAGTGGTCTTGGCATTGCTGGTATTTCCGACGTTTTGTTTTGGTGGACCCAGTCTTCTTTCGCCCAGTTCACCCCTGCTGTGGGCACTGATGATGGGCCTGTTTACGGTGATGACATTCTCGGCGGCGACGTTTTACATTGTAGCCCAAAAGGAGCTTGGGGCGAATTGGGTGCGACTGCTGCCGCTGGTTCCGCTGCTGATGGCAATTGGTATGGGTATTTCTCTGGCGAACGCCGCTGCCGTCATCGGCGGCCTGTTGAGTCGAAAAAGCGGCGAATTTTTGAGAACGCCGAAATACGGCATTGCCGCTGGCGATCACAAAAACCATTGGAAGGGGCGAGCCAGGAGTTTCAAACAACGTGGATCTCTGCTGGCTTACCTGGAGGTTATCTTCGGTTTGTATCTGGTGGCCTGCATGGTGCTGGCGGTGGTACTGGATCGGGCGATTCTTTGCTTGCCGTTTCTATTTATTTTCGCAGCGGGCTATTTTTACGTGGGATTTTTGTCGCTCTATAGCCAATGGCTTTCCAAGCGTGGAAGTGTGCCGCCGTCGCCGCCGGCAGATTCCGGTAAAACCCTGCGGTTGCGGACGGATGTTATTCCGGCGATCCAATAGGCAGCCGACAACGTATATAGCGAGGGTGGAGAATGGGCCCTGTAAATGCAGGGATACCGGATGAATGAAGCTGTAAAGAATTGAACCTGCTTAAAGGAGCGTATGATATGGACAGTCAAAAGAGCATTTGGGGCATCATATTTTTGATGGTGCTTATTGCCGCAGGGTTTGGGCTGGTGGGCGCTTTTGGACCGGTGAAAGCGGTGGCTGCAGCGAAGCCGGCCGAACTTACGCCCGTGTATGTACACATGAACGGCTTTAACGCATTTGTGGAATCGGTGGTGGCGGTACGACCCGGCCAGCCAGTGGTTTTCGTGAATGAAGATACCGGCGTGCATACGGTGCAGGGTTATAATCCGATCACGGGGAAGGCTCTAAAATATCCGATGGGAATGCTGTTGGGCACGCCAGGCCCAGGCCATAAAGTGCATACTTATACCGCGCGCTTCAGCAAGCCGGGGGTTTATTACTACTATTGCACCATGCACGCGGTGTTGGAAAAAGTTTATAAGAACATGGTGCAGCCGGCCCATCGGGTTGGGGTGCATGGCTTTGCCGGGGCGATGGCAGGCATCATCATCGTGACGAACAATCCTGCGATTCTCAAGCAAAATTCGCCCACTTGCCGGGACAAAATCCTGAAAAGCTATTTCGGCGGCTAAGGAATCTTGAACAGTTTCTGACACGAAACGTTGTTGGGCGACCATGCCAGCGGCGCGAACCCGATCTATAACACGGGCGTATGGGCTGGTAGTGGCTGATAGCCTTCGTGGTTTGAGCCGTCTGAAGCAACAGCAGCGGAATTGGCAAGGGTGACATGCAGAGGAGGGTGGCAGAGAGCCGATAATATCGTGGAGGTTGGACCATGGACCATGAGATTGTTGGTATGATACCGGGATTAAACTGGAGCCAGCGTGAGTGATGTAAAAAATATTAACGTTGCAGGGACGGAGGCTGAGGTTCCAGTTCCAGCGTCCAACGAAGTCCATCATAAACATAGCCATGCCAGCCACAATCATCAGCACAGTGATGGGGCACAAGAGGTTGATGGAATCGCCTGTGCCTGCGGCAGCGAACATGGTAAGGGGGGCCACAGCCACGCGGGCGTGGGCCTAAACATGCAGATGACGGTGATCATGCCACTGACTGTGGTATTCCTGTGTCTGTCCGCGATATTTTACTTTATTCCCAATGCACGGGAGCTGTCCACTGGTTTAGCGCTTCTGGCGGTGGCAGTGGGCGGTGGGCCGATTATATGGTCGGCGATCAAGGGGTTGGCCCGTGGGCGTACCAACGTAAATGAACTGGCTTCTCTGGGCATTATCGGCGCATTGGTACTGGGACTGCCATTTGAAGCAGGATTGGTGGCACTTTTTATGCAGGTTGCCGCAGCCATCGAGGAAGTGGTGGTGGAAAGCGCCCAGAGAGCGATTTTAGCGCTTCAGAACCTTGCTCCGGTGCATGCCCGCGTGCGTCGCGGGGACAAGGATGAAATCATCCGTGCAGAAGAACTGGCGGAGGGAGACGTCATTATTGTGGCACCCGGCGAGCGGGTGGCGGGCGACGGCCAGATTCTGCGGGGTTCGACGAGCGTGGATGAATCGATGGTGACGGGAGAAGCAATTCCGGTGGATAAGGGTGTCGGATCGACCGTTTTAGCAGGTACGATCAATCTGACCGGATCAGCGGAAGTTCGGGTGACGCGGGTGGGAGATCGCTCGTTTTTAAGTCAGACGATTGCCCTGGTGCGACGAGCTCAGGCATTTCAGCCCCCCATCGTGCGTGCGGCTGATAAATTCTTTCAATTTTATACGCCCATCATCCTTGGCCTGTCACTGGTGGCGTGGTGGGTAAGCGGCCAACCGCTGCGCATGGTGGCGATGTGGGTGGTCGGGTGTCCGTGCGCGATGCTGCTGGCTTCACCGTTGGCGATTATCATGGCGATGACACGGGCAAGCCGCAGCGGAATTCAGATAAAGGGTGGGCCGTCGGTGGAAGCCTCGGTGGGCATTGATACGGTGGTTTTTGACAAGACGGGTACGCTGACAACGGGCATTTTCGGCGTCAGCGACATTAGGCCGGCTTTGGGGGTGAGCGCCAATGAATTGCTGATACTGGCAGCCCGGGTAGAAAATCGCAGCAGCCACCCGCTGGCGAGGGCAATCACAGCGGAAGCCCGTCATCGCGGATTGGATTTCTCCGGGAACACCGATGTGACCATTCTGGAGGGCCTTGGTGTGGAGGGCGTGGTGAACCAGGAGACGGTGCGAGTCGGATCATCAAAAATTCTTTCGCCCGAGGTTGCGGCACAGACAGCGGACTATGATGCCACTGATTCGGAGGTACCGGTAGTACCGGTCTATGTGACTTGCGGTGATAAACTCATGGGAGCCATTCATCTGACAGACGGCATTCGGGCGGAGGCCCGGCGGACCATACGTCGGCTGCGGGCGCTGGGTGTGAAAAAGATCGTGATGATGACGGGTGACCGGCGTAAAACGGCCCAGATGGTGGGCCATGCAGTCGGTTGCGATGATATTTACGCGGAGCTGCTGCCGGCTCAAAAAGTGGAGCTGGTGCGGCAGTTGCAGCGTGGCCACCATTGCGTCGCGATGGTCGGAGACGGGATCAACGATGCGCCATCTCTGGCCGCAGCCACAGTGGGCATTGCTCTGGGCGTCCGCGGTACCGATGCGGCCATTGAAGCGGCAGGTGCCATTCTGCTGAAGGATGATCTGACACGTGTGCCACTGCTGATTTACCTGGCTCGACAGACGCGCTCGGCCATCTATCAAAACCTTGGAATTGCATTGATTATTGCCATAGCTGGAGCGACATTGGCGGCGTTTGGAGTGTTGACGGTGGTGACCGCGGCGGCGGCGCACGTTTTGGCGGTGGTGCTGATTGCAGCCAACGCGGCGCGGCAATCCGGCAGTGTCGGTATCAACCGGCGATCACTGCCGGCATCGCGTTCGGCCGATCCGGTGAGTGCGGTGGTACCGGCTTCCATGGCGGCGACCACGGCGTAAACGTCTGGTCAGCAGCCGAGCCGGGAATGAAACAATCGGTATCCAGTGGATGGATGTCACGGACAGTGTATACACGACGAGAAACAAACGCTAAGGATGGGGCCAGATGGATCTTGCGGCCGGAATGGCAGGGTCATCACTATGTTTGTGTTTGAGGTTATCACTTGAAGCGATCTGAATTAATTGCGTTTTGGGTCTTCATCGCCCTGCTGGTGGTGGCGGTTTTCCTGGGCATTGGCGCGATTAAATATGGACCGGTCTGCTTTTGGGCGGGCACGCTGGCGGCTATCGGGCAGGCCTTGCTTGCGGCCATGGCGTGGTGGGGCCTGCGGCTGGCCCGAGAGCAGGCGGCGCTGGTGGAGGAAGCTACCGTTCCGAAGCACTTGACGCCGGTCGCCCCGCTGGGCACCTTTCACATGAGCTACAGCGACGATGCGACCATTCCCACACCGGTGGAAAAGCCGGCGACCGAGCCGGATGAAATACTGTCTTTGGACACGGGCTTTCAGCGGGTGATAGTGGGCCTCTGTGGAATAGCGTTCTTGGCACTGGCGGCGATTATTGCGTGGCTGGTGTACCGCAATTTTGCGGCGGTTACACCCGGCCACACCATTGTGATTTCGCCGGTACCCATCGATCCGGGGGCCGTGGTGGCGGTTGGGGCGTCCTAGCTCTTGGAATTGAAATTGATGTCGGCCACCAAAATCACACGCGAGACCGAAGGCTACCTGGAAGCGACCAACAGTATTGTATTGCTGGGCGTTCCGGTGATTGTAGTGGTGGCTGCCGGGGTATTGGCAGCTTGGGCCAACACGGCCTACGCGAGCCAAGGCGCGGCGATTGTGGTGGCGTTAATCCTGGCGCTTCAGGCCTTGGAATTGTTGATTAATTCGATCGGCAGCCACAGCGGCATGGACGAAATCGATCAGGATATGTCTGATCTGCAGCGTCTGCCCTTGGTTCCGCTTCTTACCAGTGGCTGGATTACCGGGCTTAAGCTACTGATGTCGGAGGTGCTGGGCATTGGGGTGGTGCGGCGCGATGAACCTGGA
>JAKAYZ010000047.1 GCA_021816165.1 Planctomycetota bacterium
AGACGGGGAAATTCTGGGAGATTATGCACGATCAACAAGGCATCAAGAGACTGGACTTACGGCCTCTGATTCAATATCTGCTGCTGCAGCAGCAAAATGACATGCCGGTGGAATTACTGGCGGCGGTATTCCAAAGTCAGTTCGCGGCGGGATGGGAGGACATTATTTGCCGCGCGGCGGCTGATACACACATTGATACGGTGGCATTATCTGGCGGCGTATTTGCCAACCAGCTCTTCGCCAACGACCTGACGCATCGGCTGGAACATCACAACCTGAAGGTGCTGCGCCATCGCATCGTACCACCCAATGACGGTGGACTTGCGTTGGGTCAGGCGCTGGTGGCGGTAACCCGATGGATGAATGAATATGGCGGCTCGCAATCATCCGCTACGGAGTGTGGAACATGTGTTTAGCAGTACCGGCAAAACTGATTCGACAGGATGGCCAGCAGGGCATTGTGGACCTGCACGGCAATCGCCTGCCGGTTAATACGATGATGACTCCCGAGGCCAAACCCGGCGACTGGATCTTAATTCATGCCGGATTCGCCATCGAGCGGCTTAATCCGGAGGCGGCCCGTGAAACCTTTGCACTGTTGGAAGAAGTTGACCGAACCAGCGGCAACAGCGATTACCGGCCCGATGCGCAACAAAACACCGCAACACCGGCTGTGCGAGGAGATATGTCATGAGTTCGACACACGCCTTCACGGATAATCTGTTGCAGCGCCTGCGGGAAGCGGCAGCAGCCATTGGACAGAACGTGGCGTTCATGGAAGTATGCGGAACGCATACCACCAGCGCTTTTCGTTGCGGCTTGCCCAGCGTTCTGCCTCCCAATGTACGACTCATCAGCGGGCCGGGCTGTCCGGTGTGTGTCACGTCCCAGGGCGATATTGACAGGCTCATTGATCTCGGCGCGCGGCGGGATGTCATTTTATGCACCTACGGCGACATGCTGCGGGTTCCGGGACGGCATGGAAATCTTGAAAATGCCCGGGTACGTGGAGGCCGGATTGAGGTTGTCTACAGCAGCATGGACGCAGTAAAACTGGCGCAAAAGCAACCGGATCGTGAAGTGGTATTTGCCGCGGTAGGCTTTGAAACCACCGCTCCGGCCACGGCTGCGGCCATTTGCGAAGCGCAACGGCTCAATATTGGAAATTTCAGCGTCCTGGCAAGTCACAAACGCATCATTCCCGCGATGCGGGCACTTTTGACCGATGGAGAAATTCCCAAAATCAAAGGATTTCTCTGTCCGGGGCATGTGTCGGTGATTATCGGCTCGGAAGTATATCAGAGCATTGTTGATCAGTTCGGGGTGTCATGTGTGGTCGGTGGTTTTGAACCCCCGCAATTGCTTTCCGCCCTGGTATGCCTGATCGAACTGGTTGTAAATAACAAAACCGCCCTGGTGAATCAGTACCCCGAAGCGGTGCACGCCAGGGGAAATCGCTGGGCACTGACACTGCTTGAGAAGATTTTTGAACCCGGCGCGGCCCGCTGGCGCGGCATGGGTACCATACCTGACAGCGGCCTGATACTGCGAAGCGATTATCAGAGCTTTGACGCAGCACGGCGATTCAATCTGCCGGAACCGCAGGAGCGTGAACCGGCAGGATGTATTTGCGGCAAGGTTATCAGTGGCGCGGCGCTTCCCGGACAATGCCGGCTCTTTGGACGAGCCTGTACGCCCATTTCACCGATCGGCCCCTGCATGGTCAGTTCCGAAGGTACATGCTCGGCATGGTTTAAGTATGGTAAAAGCAACCAACGGACAATTCCGCCTGCACACTTAAATGAATTGCTGGAGGTTTCGTCATGAACAGACCATCTGTCAATCATGCAACAGCGCAGCTTCACGCCACACCCGCGCCATTTACGCACATCGCCTTGGCACATGGCGGCGGTGGGCAATTAACCGATGCACTGCTGCGCGATATTGTCATGCCCCGACTGGGTAATCCGGCGTTATCCCAGCTTCTGGACTCCGGGATTATTCCAGGCGGAAAACTCGCCTTAACCATTGACAGCTACGTTGTTCAACCGCTGTTTTTCCCCGGCGGCGATATTGGTCGCCTGGCCGTCAGCGGAACAGTCAATGATTTAGCCGTATGCGGCGCGCATCCGCGGGCTTTGGCGCTGTCGATGATTCTGGCGGAAGGTTTGGATCGCAAAGTGCTTGAGCGCGTGCTGGACTCGGTCGCGGCAACCGCCGGCGAAGCGGGCGTGAGGATTATTACCGGCGACACCAAAGTGGTGGGAAGCGGACAGGCGGACGGAATATATCTGACTTCGGCCGGGGTTGGTGAATTAATGGGCCATCCGCTACCGCATCCGGATCATATCGAGCCTGGCGATGTGCTGATGATCAACGGCCCGATTGGAGAGCATGGCCTGGCAGTGATGCTGGCACGTGAAATGCCCGAAGTGGAAAGTGCTTTACGCAGCGATGTATCGCCGCTCAATGGTCTTATCGAACACTTGCGATGCGCGGTTCCGGAGGTGGTTTTTATGCGTGATCCGACGCGCGGTGGTCTGGCTGGCGTTGCCGCCGATCTGGCCGCACGCACGGGCTTGCGCATCAATCTCGAGGAAACGCACATTCCCATTCGCCCGGAGGCCAAACACGCCGCGGACATGCTGGGGCTGGACCCGCTGGACATTGCCAATGAAGGAAAAGTGTTTGTGGCGGTGCGGCCCGCCCAGGCCCAGGCCGCGCTTCATGCCATGCGACAACATCCGCAGGGACGTGAGTCGCAGATTATCGGCTATGTAACTTCTGAAAAAGACGGGGTCTGTACTCTGCATACGTCCATCGGCGGATGGAGAGTGCTGCAGAAGCCATATGGAGAACAATTGCCGCGCATCTGCTGAAGTCAAGCGGGATGTTGCAGCTTTGAAGGAGGTTTTACCATGCCAGTTAATACGGTTCTACCCAAGCCTCCCACCGAAGACAAACGGTGGAAAATTATTGAAACCACCATGCGGCGCAATGATTTCCAACCCGACGCCCTGATTGAAAGTCTGCACAGCGTGCAGCAGACGTTCGGCTTTCTGGATATTCCATCCATGCGTTGGGTGGCCGCAGCGCTGAAAGTGCCTCTGTCCAAGGTGTACGGCGTTGCAACATTTTATCATTTTTTCACACTTAAACCGCAGGGGAAGCATGTTTGTGTCGTCTGCATGGGAACGGCATGTTACATCAAAGGCGGCCGGCAGCTTCTGGATGAAATACAGCGGCATTATGCCATTGCGGAAGGACAGACCACCAAAGATGGCCAGCTTTCCCTGCTGGTGGCCCGATGCATTGGAGCATGCGGCTTGGCTCCGACGGTGGTGGTTGACGGAAATGTTCTTGGCAAACGGTCTGCCGCGGAACTTCTGGCGGCTCTGGATGAAACGGTGGAAAGGAAGCGGCAATCATGAAACCTGAAGAACTAATAAGCATGATGGAAAAGGCACGCGCGGATTCATCCGCTTTCGAGCATGAAATCCGTGTCTGCACGGAATCAGGATGCATGAGCCTGCAGAGCGATACCCTGCTCAAAGCCCTTGGAGATGAAGTCAAAACCCGCGGCATGACGGATAAAATCTGCGTCAAAGGCGTTGGCTGCATGGGGCTTTGCTGCAATGGACCGCTGGTTCAGGCGGACACGGCAATGTATCAATTTGCCAAGCCGGAACATGCCTCCGCCATTGTGCAAGGACTTTCAACACAGCCCGTTGCCGAGCTGCTCTGCAACACACAGCAGCCCTTCTTCACCCGCCAAAAACTTGTCGTGCGGGAGAATTCGGGACACGTTGATCCGGAAAGCCTGGTCGACTGCATCGCCCACGGTGCCTATCAGGCCCTGCTTAAAGCCCTCACCACGATGACGCCACATCAGGTCATACAGGAAATTTCTGATTCCGGCCTGCGCGGACGCGGCGGAGCGGGTTTCCCAACCGGACTGAAATGGGCCACCGTCTCAAAAGCCGGCGGCAGCGACAAATATGTGATCTGTAATGGTGATGAAGGCGATCCGGGCGCATTCATGGATCGCAGTGTCATGGAAGGTGATCCGCATCGGGTGCTGGAAGGAATGGCCATCGCCGCATATGCGGTAGGTGCCGAAAACGGCGTTATTTATGTCCGGGCGGAGTACCCTCTGGCGGTCAAACGCCTGACGAAAGCCATCAATCTGGCGCGACGGCATGAGTTGATCGGCCATAATATTTTTGGAACCAAATTCAGCTTTAATGTCGAATTGCGGCTCGGTGCCGGAGCGTTTGTATGCGGCGAGGAAACCGCACTGATCGCAAGTGTGGAAGGCAAGCGCGGCGTTCCGCGGCCACGGCCGCCCTACCCGGCGAATTCCGGCCTCTTTGGCTGTCCCACGCTTATCAACAATGTGGAGACATATGCCAATGTCGCCCCGATTATCAACAAGGGAGCGGCATGGTTTGCGCAGATCGGAACGGAAAAAAGCAAAGGCACAAAAATTTTCGCTCTGACCGGAACCGTCAAAAACTGCGGCCTGATTGAAGTCGCCATGGGAATGCCGCTTCGCGAGATCATTTACGATATCGCCGGCGGCGTTCCGAATGGAAAAGCATTTAAAGCCGTGCAGACCGGCGGTCCATCGGGCGGGTGTATTCCCGCGGAACTTTTGGATATTACCGTGGATTATGAATCGCTGGCCAAAGCCGGATCCATCATGGGGTCCGGCGGCATGATTGTCATGGACGAAACCAGCAACATGGTGGATGTGGCCCGGTTCTTCATGGAATTCTGCATGACTGAAAGCTGCGGCAAGTGCGTTCCCTGCCGCGTGGGAACCTATGAAATGCATCAACTGTTGAATCGTATTTGTGAAAAGCGGGGCACGCCGGAAGACCTGCAATTACTGAAGGATTTATGCGGTATGGTCAAACAGACCAGCCTGTGCGGATTGGGTCAATCCGCACCAAATCCGGTACTCAGCACGTTGCGCTATTTTGAACATGAATACCTGGATCTTGTCAATCAAACTCAGGCCGCGCACGGAGACCAAAGCCCTGCCGCCACGGGTGAACATATTGAACTGGAGGTGCTCCCATGAGACCGGCTACATCAACCGTTGAATCTCTCACACTGCAAATCGACGGCAAAGACATAAGCTGCCGAAGCGGTGAGACAATTCTTCAGGTTGCGCGTGATAACAATATTGATATTCCGACGCTGTGTTTTCTGGAGGGCCTTACGGTTTGGGGAGGTTGCCGGTTGTGCATGGTGGAGATTGCCGGATCACCCAAGCTTCATGCCGCCTGCGCCACAACCTGCGCCGAGGGGATGGTGGTCAGCACGGCGTCCCCGCGTCTGAAAGAATATCGCAAGATGATTGTGGAAATGCTCTTTGCGGAACGAAATCATGTGTGCGCGGTATGCGTCAGCAATGGGCACTGTGAATTGCAGAATATGGCAGTGAAACTGGAAATTGACCATGTGCGGTTCCCGTATCGCTTCCCGCATCTGGAAGTTGATAATTCACACGATGCCATGCGACTGGATCAAAACCGATGCATTTTATGCGTACGCTGCGTGCGCGTATGCGGAGAAATTGAAGGCGCTCATACCAAAGATGTAAAAGGCCGGGGCGTGCTGGCCGCCATTATTCACGATCTGGATCAGCCCTGGGGTGAAAGCGAGACGTGCACCGCCTGCGGAAAATGTGTTAACGTGTGCCCCACAGGCGCATTAACCCACCGCGGCACGGCCGTTGGTGAAATGACCAAAAAAGCCCAGTTTTTACCGTATCTGACATTAATGCGGGAGGCCAAATCATGACCAGTTCCACAACCAGACCAACCGTGGCCACCGTGTGGCTTGATGGCTGCTCGGGGTGCCATATGAGCCTCATGGACCTTGATGAACGGCTTATTACGCTTGCCGGACTGGTGGATATTTTACATTCGCCGGTGGTAGACCCGAAAGAATTCCCGCAAAGCGTGGATTTGACGCTCGTGGAAGGCGCGGTCAGCAGCGAAGAGGATCTGCATAAAGCCAGAACCATCCGCGCGCACAGCAAATATGTCATCGCCATGGGCGATTGTGCGGTTACAGGCAATGTTCCGGCCATGCGTAACTACTGGGATCGCTCTGAATTATTCGACCGCGCTTATGTGGAAAATGCCCAGGAACCCGCGTCGCCCGAAGAACGCAAAGCCTTGCTTCCGCTGGTGGTCGTACCGCCTCTACGCCCCCATGCCACACCGCTGCATGAGGTGATCAAAGTTGATGTTTTTCTGCCCGGTTGCCCGCCACCGGCTGATGCGATCTGGTTTGTGCTGACGGAATTACTGGCCGGACGCGTGCCCAACGCCATGAGCGTCTCGCGCTTTGGAAAATAGCCGGCGACCGGACGAACGGGCTTTGAAAAGAGGATGTTATCATGACTCAAACCATTACCATTGACGGCGTTACCCGCATTGAAGGACATGCGAAAATAACGATCCATCTGGATGATGCCGGAAAAGTCCGCGATGCGCAGTTTCATGTGACTCAATTCCGCGGATTTGAGAAATTTGTGGAAGGCCGGCCGCTGACCGAGATGCCTGGCATTATGGCTCGAATCTGCGGAATCTGTCCTGTCAGTCATCTGATGGCGGCGGCCAAGGCATGCGATGATATTCTGGCGGTCCAAATACCTCCCACGGCGAATAAACTTCGCCGGATAATGAATTTAGCGCAATTGGTGCAGAGCCACGCGCTATCGTTTTTCCATCTCTCGAGTCCGGATCTGCTTTTTGGTATGGACGGCGATCCCATGCGGCGCAATATCTTCGGGCTGATTCGAGAACATCCGGATTTTGCGCGTGATGGCATACTGCTGCGCAAATTCGGACAGGATGTTATCGCCTTGCTGGGGGGAAAAAAAATTCACCCGGCCTGGGTGGTACCGGGCGGAGTCAATTCACCTCTGACGGAAGAAACCCGCGACGCGATTTTGAAAGAAATTCCCGCCGCCATCGCCCGTGTGGATCGGGCCTTGAATTATTTTCACGAAATTGAAGATCACTACCCCGCCGAAGTCGATGCGTTCGCTAACTTCCCGACGCTATTTGCCGGACTGGTAACGCCTGAAGGCCTCCTGGAACATTATGACGGAGCCTTGAAATTTGTCGATCACAACGCCACGCCGGTGGCGGAACTCAGCTTGAGCGATAGCAGCCATTATGGAACGCTTATCAGCGAAGCAGTTGAGAATTATTCATACCTCAAGTTCCCGTATTTCAAGCCCCGTGGATACCCTGCCGGAATTTACCGCGTGGGCCCGCTGGCGAGGCTGGTTGTGGCTGAACGATGCGGTACCATACGAGCGGACATGGAATTAGGTGTCTTTCGCACGCGTCTGGGCCGGGCGCCTCAGAGCAGTTTTCATTATCACTGGGCGCGGCTCATTGAAATTCTCTTTGGCATAGAAATGATACAGCGACTGCTGCAGTATCCGGATATTCTCAACACCCATATCCGTTCGCGTGCCAGACCCAATCGGCTTGAGGGCGTGGGTATTTCCGAGGCTCCACGCGGCACCCTGATTCACCATTATAAAATCGATGAAAATGGCCTGATCCGATGGGCCAACCTGATCATCGCCACCGGGCATAACAACCTGGCGATGAATCTGGGCGTGCGACAGGTTGCCGAGAGATTTGTCGATGGCAACAAACTGCAGGAAGGCATGCTCAATCGCGTGGAGGCGGTGATTCGCTGCTTTGATCCGTGCCTGAGCTGCTCCACCCACGCGCTGGGGCAAATGCCGCTGCGAATTGAGCTTTGTACGTCAGATGGCGAGGTGTGCGATGTGCTGCAACGAAACTGATTTCGCCGCCGCCCGGTATCACACATTGCTGATCGGCTATGGCAACACGCTACGCGCGGATGACGGAGCCGGGCCGGCGGTCATCAAAAAGCTCTCCGCGGTTCTGCCGGCGTATTGCGTTGAATTTGTGCGGCTCATCGCGTGCGGACAATTAACGCCGGAGTTGGCGCTGGACATCGCCGAGGTCCGTCGTGTTATTTTCGTGGATGCCAGCATGGCGCTTTCTCCCGGGCAATTGACTGTCAGGCCAATCCATCGGGAAGAATCCAACATCCTTACCGGCCACCATTTCACGCCCGGAATACTGCTGAACATGACCCAACGCGCCTTCGGCGCATGTCCCATCGCGTGGGTGGCGGCGATCGGATGTCAGTCCACGGACATCGGTGACAAGCTTACTCCACAAATCGCCGCCGCGGTTGATCGGCTGGTATCGCATCTGCGTAACGGCATCTGCCAGTGGATTAACGGAAACAATTTTTTGCCGGAAGTGCTCACGGATGTGGTACCGGCTGCCATCATGCACAAACAAGCAGGAAAGGATTATTTATGAATACTCAGGGACATACAACCATTGACGGCAATGAGGCGGCAGCCAGCGTGGCCTACCGTACCAGCGAAGCGGCGGTGATTTACCCCATTACTCCCTCAAGCCCGATGGGGGAATTTTTTGATGAGTGGTCCACACGCGGGCAAGCCAATATCTGGGGTGATGTGCCGAAAATTGTGGAAATGCAGAGTGAAGGCGGCGCGATCGGCGCTGTGCATGGTGCCCTGCAGGCCGGATCGCTATGCACCAACGCCACCTC
>JAKAYZ010000048.1:0-5770 GCA_021816165.1 Planctomycetota bacterium
TCTTTGATGATCACGCCTATGTAGTCGCGCGTTTGCGGGCGATTGGGGTGCCGGGCCACTTGCACCGTCTCCCACGCGGTCAGATTGTCGTAGGTTTTTCTGATAAGACTGATGAGATTTTCCCGCAGCTTGGCAATTTCGTGGCTGTAATCAATACCTTTTTGTTCCTGTAAAACGACCAATTCCTGTATCTGGCGTTCTAATTTGATGATCGGCTGTTCAAAGGGTAGACCCATCGTCGGCATGGCGGGGGGTGTCGAATCTGAGTTGGATGCCGCCGATCCAGCCGCGGTTGGTGTTGCCTTGGCTCCTTTCGACGGGGACCGCGACGCTGTGGGCTTTTTTCCAGTTCCTGTTTGCTTCGCCATAGCGATAAACTCCATTGAGAGAGATATTACAAACGTTCCGGCACTTTGATTATCTTAGTCCAAAATGGGCGTCAGGCGGTAGTGGGTGGTCGCCCGCTGTACGGCCCGGGCTTCGCCGCGGCATGTTGGTACCGTCGCCGCATGCTTCTCACTCCGCTTCATGCTGATATTGGCACACCAGCGCGACGCCCTGAAGTACCAGATCCGGGATAAGCGAATCAATCAATTCGCTTTGGCCGAAGATTCGCTGGGCATCGCCGCCGGTGGCAACCACGTGCGGCCAAACTCCCAAAACGTCGGCATAAAGCTCCAGCAAGTGGCGCACGGCACCCTGCATCTGCGCATAGATGCCCAAGTTCAGTGCCTCCATGGTGTTGAGGCCCAGCGGTCCGGGCGGTGGGGTCAGGTCGGCGACCGGTAACAGCGCGGTGTTGGCATGCAGGCTTTGAGCGGCCATCGCCAGCCCGGGCGCAATGGCCCCGCCACGAAATACGCCCTCCGCATCAATGCAGTCGACCACCAACGCGGTACCACAACTCACTACGGCACAGGGTGCCTGGGTGTTTACATAGGCGGTCAATGCCCCCAGCAGGCGATCGACACCCACCGACGATGAGTCCTTCAGACGCATCTCAACCGGGATGGGGATGTCGCGCCCCACAATTTGCGCTTTCATCCCCAGCACCCGGCCGATTATCCGGGCCGTTGGTTCAATGGCCGCCGGTACCACTGCGGCCACGGCGGCGTGCTCCACCGGGCTGGAGTGGCGATCCAGCAGTTCATGAATGGCGGTCGGCAGTTGACTTTCCAGATCGGCAATCGCGATGCGGACGGCGGCGTCTTTGGCCTTGCCATCCTCATAAATGCCCAGCCCGATGCGGGAATTGCCGATATCAACAGCGAGTATGCTCATGAAGATGGTGCCTTTATGTTTGGCGGGTAATTATTTTTTTCCACGGCGGTAAAACCGCCCTTTTCGGACATCGTCGGCCTGCATGGCGCGAATTTCATCCAGCAGAGCCTGATCTTCAGCCTCCGGTGCCGATTCATCGGAACCATGGGACTCGCTGGCTGCGGATGAGAGGGGGGCGTGCCATGGAGTCTGCGTGGGGGCAGGCGTCTCGACTGGTGGCGGCTCAATGGGGATTGGCTGGTCGACAAATGCTGCTCCGCCCGGCGATTTTTCCGCCGCGACCCAAAGTGCCTCCAGCAGTGGTCGCAGCCCCGTGCCGGCCACCGCACTGATGGCGTAAATCTGGCGTCCGGGCATCGCCTGCCGCAGGTCGGCCAAAGCCTCGGCGGCACCGGTGAGGTCCATTTTATTGGCGACTAATATCTCCGGCTTGGCCGCCAATTTGGGGCTGTAATGAAACAGTTCTTCCCGGATGGTTTGATATGCATCGAATGGCGACTGCCCATCGAGAGGCAATATATCCAGCAGGTGAACGAGAATTCGGGTACGTTCAATGTGGCGCAAAAATTCCAATCCCAAGCCAGCCCCATCCGATGCCCCACCGATGAGGCCCGGAATATCCGCCACCACCAGTCGCCGTTCCATGTCCAGCTCGGCAATGCCAAGTTGGGGCACCAGCGTGGTGAAGGGGTAGTCGGCGATTTTTGGCCGGGCGGCCGAAAGCCGCGACAACAGCGTTGATTTGCCTGCATTGGGTTTGCCTATCAGGCCGACATCGGCAATCAGCCGCAGTTGAAATTTCAGTTCACGTGTTTCGCCCGGTAACCCCGGCTGGGCAAAATCGGGGGCTTGCCGGGTGGACGTGGTGAAATGGAAGTTACCATAGCCACCGCGCCCACCTTTCGCGATGCACACGCTGCGGCCGGCGGGAGTCATATCCGCGAGCAGCAGACCGGTCTGGTTGTCGTACACCAGCGTACCGGGGGGCACACGGATGGTGAGGTCCGTGCCGTTGCGCCCGGCCTTTTTTTTGCCTAAACCCGGGTTTCCATCCTCCGCACTCCAGTGGTGGCGTCCCACCATATCGAGCAACGTATCCACGCCGGCGGTGGCGTGCAGGTAGACGCTGCCCCCATCGCCCCCGTCGCCGCCATCGGGCCCGCCATGCGGAACGTATTTTTCCCGGCGCATCGACACGCAGCCGCTTCCGCCCCGTCCCGCCTTAACTACAATCACCGCTTCATCAATAAACATGGGTGTATTCTAACGCATCCGCTGTTTTCCGGCGGAATTCCCGGCCTGAGGTCTGCGAAGAATTATTGGTAGGTTGGGCCAAGCGCTCTCGGCCCGGTGAGCGGCGTTTGCCACGTATCTCCCGAGCTGGAAAATCGTGACACGAAACTGACTCCAGAGGGGTCGGCGGATCGGGGCACAAACACCCCATAGTCGTTGTATCGGTGGGTCTCGTTGGCAGCGCATACGGCTGGTGCCGGTGTCTCGCTCGATGCTTATTACCGCATTCGATGCTATAATTGCGCGTCTCAATTGGAGATGAAATAATGCTGGCAGAGGCCTGCGATGTAGTCGTGATTGGTGGTGGACCGGCGGGCGCGGTGGCTGGCGCGCTTTTGGCCGCCGGCGGCGTAGATGTCATTATTGCCGAGCAAAAATTATTCCCGCGGCAAAAAGTCTGCGGCGAGTTTTTGTCTCCCGGGGCATTTCCGGTGCTGACACGGTTGGGTGTCCTTCCAGAAATAATAGATCGGGCCGGGCCGGAGATCACGGCACTGGCCATGCACCCGAGCGTAGGCTTGAAAATCAGTGCGGCGATGCCATGCGACGGTGCGGGCCGATTTGCACGGGGCATCGGGCGCCATCATTTGGATACCATCCTGCTGGACCGCGCGCGGCGGCTGGGTGCCCGCGTGCTTACCCCCTGCCATGTGCGAAAAGTGGTCGGATCAGGCGGCGAGGGCTTTGCCGTGCATACCGATCAGTTGGGTGTTATCGAAGCCAAACTGGTCATCTTCGCCAACGGGCTGCCGCCGACCAATGCCGAGGTCACCGATCGGTCAAAACTTATGCGGCAGATGGTGGGCTTTAAAACTTATTTCGACGATTGCCAATTGCCCGAAAACGTGATTGCCCTATACGGGTGCCGGGGCATCTATGGCGGCTTGCAACGCACCGGCGATGCCGGTGCCGAGCACCGATACAACTTTGCATTTGTCGCCCGCCGGTCGGTGATGGAAGCTGCCGCCGGTGCCGAGGGCCTGCTGTCCCGATTGCGGCAGTCGAACCACGCTCTTGATCGTGCCCTGGCCGGTGCCCGGCGAGTTGACCGATGGTATGCATGGGGACCGCTCCGGCCCGGAATGCGGCGGCTATTTGACGATGGAAAATTTTACGCGGGCAATGCCGCTGGCGAGGTACAACCGCTGATCGGTGAGGGGATGACGTTGGCCATCCGCTCCGGTGCCTTGGTGGCGGACACCATCACCTTGGGGCTGCGCGGCGGTCTGACACCAGCCGAAATGGCGGCGCGTTATGAGACACTTTGGCGGGAAGATTTTTCATCACGCTGCTATTGGGGTAACTGGTTTGCCAACATGCTGACCAACCCCGTGGCCGGTTTTTTTGGATCGCTGCTGGGACAAATTCGGCCGTTGGCTCAATGGGGTGTGGGTGTCAGCGGCAAAAGGTTTCTTGCCGCCGCCGCCGCCAAGAGCGCCTCACGCACCGTGGAAGGCGATAACAAGTAATCCCCATTACCCAATTGCCTGTCCTGCGATAAACTCACGGCCATGGATGACGGCAGATCACAGCAAAATAAGCCATTGGCCCCCCGGGCCGTATCAGGTGCGCAAGCGGCGACGCAAAACGGTGCTCCGCCGCTGAAGGGGCCATTGTTCAAGCGTGTAACCATTATCGGCGTGGGTCTGCTGGGAGCATCCTTGGGCATGGCCTTGCGGGCCGGGGCACTGGCGGGGCATGTAACAGGTGTTGGCCGACCAGGGTCTGAATCATTAAAAACCGCGTTGCAGCGCGGCGCAGTGGATGAAATTACCACCGATTTAAGCCAAGGCGCTGCCGGTGCGGATTTAATCATTCTGGCCACTAATATTTCCGCCTTTCCATCGGCCATGAATGTGCTTGCCGAGGCAAGCCGGCCGGATTGCCTGATTACCGATGTCGGCTCGACCAAGTCGGAAGTGATGCGGATGGCGCGCGAGCGGCTGCCAAATCGCTGTTTTGTCGGTTCGCATCCTATGGCAGGGTCGGAAAAGTCAGGCCCCGAGAATGCCCGGGCCGATTTGTACCGCGGGGCGCTATGCCTGGTTGTGCCGCCAGAGGATACGGTGCCAGCAGCGGGGGGGCACGCCGGGAAAGCCACGGAAAGAATTATTACATTCTGGCAGGCTCTCGGGATGCGGACGCACGTTCTCGATTCCGTCACCCATGACCAATGGGTGGCGATTGTGAGCCATGTGCCGCACCTGCTGGCGGCCTTGATGGTTAATTTAACGCAGGATAATCCCCCATCGCGCATGGCCGCCGCCGGCGGCTTTGTGGATACCACGCGGGTGGCGTCGGGCAACGTCGATATGTGGACGGATATATTGGTATCCAATCGGCAGGCTATTAAATTACAACTATTGCAGATCGCCGAACAGCTTGATGGACTGCATGCCGCGCTCGACCGCAATGACGCGCCGGCCGTACGGCACTGGCTTTCCAGCGCCAAGGCCATCCGAGATCAGATGCTTATGGATCGCGGTCGCCAGCAAAGCCAACCCGCTGCGATTAAGCATTGACGTGCGGGTAATCAAAAATACTTGGCGGGGCAGGACTTCGGGGCGCGGTTGCGAAAATGCATTTGGCGTGGAATCTGTGCAGCCGTGGTCCGCAACCTTAAACCTGCGACGCTGTGCGTCATGGATTATTGCGCTCACGATTGTCATTGACTTTTAATGCGGTCGCGGCCAGTATTCCAACGCTTGCCTCCATTCGGAGGCAGTCGTCCGGCACTTTAGCTGCGGCGTGTCGTTAAAAACGTATTTTACATTCTGCAAGGAGCGAGCCATGGGCACGTCCGACAATACCGCAACCACCATACGTGACACCACCGCCAACCCGGCAGCGCTGGGCTTACTGGCGTTTGGCCTGACCACGGTACTGCTTAACCTCGCCAACATCGGTTGCTACCCCCTTAACAGCATGATTCTGGCTATGGGCATTTTTTATGGCGGCATAGCGCAGGTGATTGCCGGCGTGCTTGAGTGGAAAAAGGGCAACACCTTCGGCACCACCGCTTTTGTTTCTTATGGTATGTTCTGGCTTACGCTGGTGGCGCTGATTGTGCTGCCCACATGGACGCCTGCCGTCCAAGGCCCCACCGCCGCCGGCATGAGCTCGTATCTTTTTGGTTGGGGCATCTTTACGCTGTTTTTATTCATTGGAACATGGAGGCTTAACCGCGCACTGCAGT
>JAKAYZ010000048.1:5780-8652 GCA_021816165.1 Planctomycetota bacterium
CAGTTCGTATTTCTTACGCTGACGGTGCTTTTTGCCTTGTTGGCTGTTCAAAAGCTTTGTGGCGGCGATGCGCTGCTGCATACGGCCGGCTATGTCGGCCTCGCCTGCGGCGGATCGGCCATGTACACAGGCTTTGCAGTTGTGCTTAACGAGGTATACGGCCGCACCGTGCTGCCGATCGGCCCGATGCAATAAGATTTTAATTTCGTGGCGAAATCGTGCCGGGAGATTCTGCTTTAAAAAGATGGACGTGACGTTCACCAGGAAAAACGGCGGATTGAACCGCTGATGGTCGCAGATACCGCGCATTGTGGCGTACGATGGCAAAAGGCGTGCGCAGTATCTGCGACAGGGCCATCGCTGAACCCGGCGGATAAATTGCCCGCTGTTGCGTGTGGCAACACCGCGTCGCCAGTGGCCTGGATAACGTCTGCAACAAAACCTGACAAATTGTGTTAAATTGCCTGATTCCCAATTCCTTTCCGGTGGAAATGGGACGGATAGATTTTAGACGCATACGAATGGCTTTTAAGGATTGCATATGGCCCAGGAATCGGCATCCAAAATGGACAAAATTGTTGCCTTGTGTCGGCGGCGGGCATTTATCTTTCAATCCTCCGAGATTTATGGGGGAATCAACGGCTTTTGGGATTATGGCCCCATGGGTGCCGAACTCAAGCGAAATCTAAAAAATGCCTGGTGGAAAGATATTGTGCAATGCCCATCGGCCGGCCCGGATGGCCGAATATTGGATATGGTTGGGCTGGACAGCACCATCATCATGAATCGCCGCGTGTGGGAGGCATCCGGACATGCCACCGGCTTTAACGACCCCATGGTGGATGACCGCGAGACCAAGCAGCGGTTTCGGGCCGATCATCTTTTTGGTTTGTTCATTGAAAAAACTGATGGTATCGGCAGCGTTGCCAGTGGCGAATTTCCATTGGTCACCATGGTGGCGTCATCGGCCGGAGAGGCCTTGGAGCTTTTTGAAGCCAATGGGCGCAAATGGCTGAAAGATGCGGGCATGGCGATGAAAATTGCGTCCTGCGATGCAAGCGGCATTACGCTCGAGAGCCGAGGCACGCCGGTGAAGGGCACCTTGGCAGCGGTACGTGGCGATTTACTGCGCCAGGCACCGGGCCAGATACCTTCGCCATTTACGCAAAAAGCGGGCGTTTTGACGGAACCCCGGCAGTTTAATCTGATGTTTAAGACCTACGTGGGCGCATTGCAGGATGATGACTCGATGGCCTATCTGCGGCCCGAAACGGCGCAAGGTATTTTTGCCAACTTCCGCAATGTGACTGACACCTGCCGGGTGAAAGTGCCTTTCGGCATGGCCCAGATTGGCAAGGCCTTTCGCAATGAGGTGACGCCGCGAAATTTCACCTTTCGGTCGCGTGAATTTGAACAGATGGAAATAGAGTTTTTTATCCATCCAGATTCTGCCGCCGAATGGTACGCATGGTGGCGCGATGCTCGTTACGCATGGTGGCAATCGATCGGTCTGACGAGTTCCAATTTACAGATGCGGTCGCATGATCGGGATGAATTGGCACACTATGCCAAACTGGGGGCCGGTACCAGTGACATTGAATATCGTTTTCCATTTACCGCGCCGGGCTTTGGCGAATTGGAAGGTGTGGCCCATCGGACTGACTTTGACCTACGGCAGCATGCTGAATTTTCTGGCTTGGGGGATAAGCTTAAATATTTCGACCAGGAGAAAAATGAGCGTTATTTCCCGCATGTTATTGAACCATCGGCAGGTGCCGACCGTGGAACGCTTGCCCTGCTTTGCGAGGCATATCACGACGACCCCGAGCGCCCGAGCGGCGTGGTGATGAAATTTCACCCGCGAATGGCACCGATCAAGGCGGCCATTTTCCCCTTGGTTGATAAAGATGGGATGCCCGAAATCGCCCATAAACTCTTTGCCGACTTGCGGCGGGCATGGAGTGTCCAGAGGGATATGAAGGAGAATATCGGCGAGCGCTATGCCCGAATGGATGAAGTTGGAACACCTTTCTGCTTCACGATCGATACGCAGACGCTGACCGATCAAACCGTTACGGTGCGTTACCGCGATACCTTGGCGCAGGAGCGTATCGGCATTGACCATGTGCGGCAATTTTTGTCCGATAAAATGGAAAAAAATCGATAAAATCTAACTAGCGGCGTCAAATACCGTTACGTGTCATAACCGGAATATTTTTGATTTTTTTTTGTTTTTAGTTGAAGTTTTTTGAAAGTGTGCTACGATAATGAGTAGCAAGTGCTAGTTGAAAAGTGAAGAGAGAGGAAGTAATGTAGCCAATGCGGCAATTTGGTGCCTTCTTTTTTGAGAAATCAAAAAAAAATTTGGTTTGCATTTGTAATGTGTAAGTCTTTGATGTATAATATGAGATAGATACGGGAGTGACGAAAATAACTAACGAATTCAAGAGACCCGTGTCTTAAATGATCTTGCTCTCTCTCTCCCTCCCCAGGCTGGCGTTCCTTCGGGCCGCCAGCCTGGTTTTTTTTATGCGAAGCCCACCCTTCGGCCTCGGCGGGCCTGCCCGCCTGTATGGGGAGCAAATCTGCTGCCAAATGCTTGCTCTGCATTCAACTTTAGCGAAAAGTTGTCTCAATAACGCTTATAGGGCATCAAATTTGACCATTTTCAGGGGTATGATGTTCGAAGGGACAGATTAGCTGGGCAAGATGCGCTTTCCAGCGCTAAAACTTTTGGCACCCATCAGGAAACAGAGGATGAATTTGCCGCCGCCGACGTATCGGGCGAGGCGTCGGAACGGCTCTCCAGAATGGACCTCAACTTGGCGAGGGCTTTAACTTCTATCTGCCGTACACGAGCCTGGGTAACACC
>JAKAYZ010000049.1 GCA_021816165.1 Planctomycetota bacterium
CGCGTTGGTGGCTGAAATTTCTGCGACCTGCATTTTTTTATAGGAGTGAGGTTATGTCTCAGGAATCACACGTCAAGATGTTTGCGCTCGCTGCGGCCTTGGGTTTAGCTGCGATCGCGGCGACGGCTTCCGCCGCCAGCATTGGTGTTAAATTTGCCGAGACTGGCGATGGTGACACCTTCCCAACATTTACTGGCACCGCAGGTGTCACCACCGCCAACGGCGGTTCGGGCAATTATGCCCAGTCCAACTGGAACAACGTGGCCGGCGAAGAGGGCATCAAAGGGACAAGTGCCAGCGGTATTTCTCTGGTTGACAGTTCCGGTGCCGCGTCGACGGTCACGTTCGGTTACACATCGGCCCACTACTTTAACGCCACCAAAACGAACGAGGGTAGTGGTGCTCCCGCCTCGCCGACGGCGGATCAAGAACTTGTGTCCGGGGCATTGGAAAATGATGAAGGTACCGCGTCCACGGCTACATTCAGCAACGTCAGCCCTGGCAAATACACGGTAGTTGCCTACACCGTGTTCCAAGCGGCGGTGGCAAGCGGCGCATACTCCGGTGCGGCAACGTTTACGGTAAATGGCAGCGATTCAACCGTCATACTGGATCAAGGGGGCAATTACGGTCTGCCGAGCAGTTTTGATGGCTCTACAGGCGCGGGTCCAACAGCCTGGATCACCAACCCGAATCCAACTTCCACCAGTGATCCGAGCAATTATGTGGTATTCAGCAATGTGTCACCCGATGCCAACGGCAATATCACCCTCGGCTGGAGCAAATATACCGGTGGTGCCTTCAGCAATGATGGCACAGGCAATGGTGTCGATGCGGTTCAATTGATTCCTGTCGTCACGCCGGAGCCGGCATCGCTGGGGCTGCTGGGCCTTGGCGTACTGGGCCTTCCGCTGCTGGCGACCGGTCGCCGACGCCACGCCCCGGTGTTGCGATAGCACAGGTGACTGAATCTTTCCGGCCGGCCGCCTTGGCGCCCTTAAAACACGGGCGGTCGGCCTTTTTGGGTTCGTCCATTCGGCGAAGTCAATTGCGGTAAAAGTGTAATACGGGTCAAAGGGGTTTCTCATGGATGATTCGCGCACAGCGCCACACTTGGGTGGGGACGTAGCCTCTCCGCCTTTCCCCTATCTTCGGGATGTTCCCGCCGCACGTACAAAAATTGAGCCACTGTCGGCTCCGTTGCAATCCAAACGCAACTCATTTATCTTGCCGAGGATGGCGAAGAAGGCTAATCAGACTGTTATCGCTCGGCAACTCAACTTGGCACCCGGCACTGTTTCACGCGCCCTGCGCCATCAGCCGGGAATAAAGCCTGAAACGCGGGAACGCATATTAAAACTTGCCGCCGAGCTGGGGTATTCCGTGAAACCTCGCGGCAAATCCACTCCGTCCAGCGATAAGAGTGCGTGCTATCTGGGTGTGCTGGTGCAATCACCTGAAAGTGCGCTGACTCACTCACGTTACCTCGTCAGCCTCAGTGAAGCCGCCGCCAACATGAATGTGACGCTCATCGTGCATCACGTTCTGTTCAGCGAATGCGGAAGTATTCTCAATGCGGACAAACAGCCCGCTGCCATGCGTGATGGCCGCGTGCGTGGTCTGGTATTGGTGCACCGCTGGCCGGAAGATGTGGTGGCCGAATTATCACAGCGCTTTCCGTGCGTTTCGATTGTGCACTTTTATCCATCGCAACAAATTGATCTTATCGATATGGATCACCGCGGGGGCATGAATCAACTGGCGGAACATCTTTATGACCTTGGTCACCGCCGCATTGGGTTCTTCGGACGCTGCAGCGAAGTATCCTGGTCACGGGCACGCTACGCCGGCTATGTAGAGGCTATGAGCAAACTGGAACTGCCTGTTGATCCGCGTTGGAGTATTGCCCTGCCGGGCGAATCATTTGACCAGCGCACCTTGCCCGGCCATGCGGCCGAAGCCGCCGTCGAATATGCCCGTGCGGGAGTTACAGCGTGGATGGCGACCAATGAATGGGCAGGCCAGGCACTTGTACAGGCCTTCCGCCATGCTGGCTTACGTGTGCCTGAAGATGTGTCCGTCACCGGATTTGATAATTCTGATGTCATCCGCAATCCCGTCATACGCCTTACCAGCGTGGGCGTGTCGCTGACCTCCATCGGTACGGCCGCGATTCGGCGGCTTTATGGCCGATTGGCCAACCCCAATGATCCCTGGCAAAGCACACTTTTTCGCGTGGAGCTGGTACTAGGCGATTCCACCGGTCGGTGCCTCGGTCATCACTGAAATTCATGGTCATCCGGTTAGCTTGCGGCCGGTCAAATGTGGTTCATTATTTGCGCACATATTTGCAGGCGCGTCAATAAATGGGTGAAAATTTTTGTTGGACTCTTTTTGTTCAGCCTTCAATTTAATGCGGTTATGATGCCCCCAAGGACAACAAAAGTGGTGCTGCAATTGGGCGGAAAGTTTTGGTCAGAGATTGGTTCTGTTGGCGATTCCTGTGTATGGAGTAGACGATGACGCAATCAGAAATTTCACAGCCGGAGTCGGCACCCGTTCGCGGCTTCAAATGGCGCGGCTATCGTTGGGCGGTCTGCCTCGGGTTGTTTCTCATCACGACGATCAACTATATGGATCGTTTTATGATTTCGCTTGTGGAACCCAATCTGCATAAATATTTTCACTTTACCCAGTTTGATTATGGAAAAATTGCGGCGGCTTTCAGCTTGATGTACGCCGTGGGCTACGCGCTATGCGGATGGTTTATGGATACGGTAGGCGTGTGGATTGGCTTCGCACTGACCGTTATCGTGTTCAGCGGTGCCGAAATGGGTATGGCACTGGCCACCACGGTCTCAGGCTACATGATCATACAGGGTATTATGGGAGTGGCGCAGGGTGCCAATTTTCCCGGTGCCATCAAGGCCGTGGCGCAATGGTTTCCTAAAAGAGAGCGGGCATTTACCACGGGCTTATTCAACGCTGGCACCAGTCTTGGGGTGGTGGCAGCACCCATCATCGTCAGTTTGACGGTGGCAGAGTTTGGCTGGCAGTCCGGCTTTGTAACGGCCGGACTCGTAGGGTTGGTATGGGTGGCGTGGTGGCTCTGGCGTTACCGCGATCCGGATAAAAACCCCCGGTTATCCGCTGAAGAGTTGGCCTACATCCGCAGCGATGCCCCCGAAAAACCGCACAAAATAGGCTGGTTTACATTACTGAAATACCGGCAATCATGGGCATTTATTATTGCCACCCTGTTCACCAGCCCCGTATGGTGGTTCTGGCTTTTCTGGATACCTGACTTCCTTAACCGAAAATTTTCAATACATATCAAACACATGATTCTGCCCATGGTTATTATTTACGGCATGGCCGATCTGGGCAGCATTGGTGGCGGATGGCTTTCGAGCTGGCTTATCGCACGCGGCTGGTCCCTTAATGCCGGCCGAAAAACGGCCATGCTCATTTGTGCCTTGCTGGTGGTGCCCGTCTTTGCCGCCGCATGGGTCAGCAATTATCTCGTCGCCGCACTTTTTATCGGTTTCGCCTGTGCCGGTCACCAAGGCTTTTCCGCTAATCTTTTCACCATGGCCTCCGACACCATGCCGGGCAAGGTTGTCGCATCGCTGGTCGGTTTGGGTGGCTTTGCAGCCTCGATTGTCAGCATGTTTGTTTCAGCCGGTGTGGGTTGGTTTCTTACGGCAACTCACAACCAGTACATGGCACTTTTCATCATCGCCGGTAGTGCCTATCTGGTGGCCCTGCTTATCATTCATCTTTTTATTCCCCGTTGGGAATCCGCCCACGAGGTGGAAGAGGAATGGGCACCATTATCAGCTTGACAGACTGGCGAATTGGGGCATTGGTTGCAGGGTATATCGGCATGCAGACCAGTTGGTGGACGGGGCGTCCCGTGAAAAAGGCAGATTGGCAAGCGGGCCATCACAAAATCAGCGAATATCAGTTCGTATTTTATCCATCTGCGCAGGCATACTTGTTTCGCCGCCAACGCGGCCAGCGCCGTCATGTCAATAAGGCGCGGCATCGAATGGCTGAAAATAAATATCGATTATGCTATCAGTCGATATTTAGTGGGAGCCTTCCATGACGGACAAAACCCAACCATTCGATCCTGCCCTCGAGCTGGCCCAAATTGATTTTGCCAATGAGGGGAATTCCGGCCGGGCCATTTCATCTGACGAATTGCCCCAGTTCGTTCAGCAGGCATGCGAAAGGCAATCCGCGTGGGATATTCACACCCATCTGTATCCTCCAACCTTCGGAACGCCAAACTTGAATTTTTCATCCAATCCGGACCCGCATGGGTTGTTGCTGTTTGGTATCGACGATCTGGTGACCTACCACTATCTCATTGCCGAGCTTTTTCGCTTCATTCCCGAATCCAAACTTACGCATGAACAGTTCTGGAAGTTAACCAGGCGGGAGCAGGCTGACCTTGTATGGAAAACGCTTTTTGTTGATCGCACGCCTCTAAGCGAGGCCTGCCGGGGTGTCGTCACCACACTGGAAAAATTAGGGCTCGACCCCAACGAGCGATCGCTCGAACCCTACAGAAGTTTTTTTGCCGAACAGGACCCGGACCTGTACATCGACCATGTCATGCGACTGGCTAATATTTCTGCCATCACCATGACCAACGCCATCTTCGACCTCAATGAAAACCGCCGGTGGCAATCGGGCGAAGTTCGGCCGGATGCACGCTTTAAAAGTACGCTGCGAATTGACCCTTTGGTGTGCGATTTTCCGGCCGCTGCCAGACAGTTGAATTTATGGGGCTACCCCTGCGGCGATTCGGCCGACACCCGCACACTCGACGAGATCAAACGGTTCGTCAATCATTGGCTCGATCTGACCCGAAGTGTGTATGTGGCCCTGAGCCTTCCGCCTGAATTTGAATTTCCCGCCGGCCGCCTTCCGGCCGACAGGGCGGCTGGCCTCACCGTGCTTGAAAAAGTAATACTTCCCATTTGCGCCCATCGCCAATTACCCCTGGCGCTGATGATTGGTTCGCGGCGGCGGGTGGTGCCATCCCTGCGCGATGCCGGCGATATGGTAGGCCACAGCCATATTGAGGCGGTGGTAAACCTGTGTCGGCTCCATACGCAGAATAAATTTTTAGTCACCATGCTGTCACGTGAAAATCAGCACGAACTTTGCGTCGCGGCCCGCAAATTTCAAAATCTTATGCCCTTTGGTTGCTGGTGGTTTGTTAATGTTCCCAGCCTGATCGACGAAATAACGATGATGCGTCTGGAATTGCTGGGCACGATCTTTATTCCCCAGCATTCCGATGCGCGCGTTCGGGACCAACTGATCTACAAGTGGGAACACAGTCGCGGTCGTATCGCTGGATGTCTGACAGAAATGTACCGTCGAATTGCACCCACACGCCGGATCACCAAAACGCAGATATTAAGGGATGTTCAGGCCTTATTTTCAGGTAATGCGGAGCGGTTTATCAATCCATGAAAATACTCTTAACCACAACCAGTTTTGCCGACACACCCGGCCGGCACCATGACGTTCTGGCTGAATCTCATTTTGATGTCGTAACCGTACGCGGGCCGATCAATGAAAATGATTTGATTCAACTCATCGGCCAGCACGGCGGATTTGATGCTTTTCTCTGCGGCGATGACCACATCACCGCCAGAGTGATGGATGCGGCCCGGCCGCGCCTGCGCGTGATATCGAAATATGGCATCGGACTTGACTCGATCGATGTAGCCGCCGCCACGGCGCGCAAACTGCCCGTTCTCTTCACACCCGGCGTCAATGAGACCACGGTGGCGGAGCACACGATCATGCTGATGATCGCCGTGGCAAAAAATCTGTGGGTGCATGCGTCGGCTGTCAAAGCCGGGCAGTGGAAGCGTCAGACCGGCAAAGAACTCTTCGGCAAGCGTCTGGGTTTGGTCGGCTCGGGGCGGATCGCTCGTGAAGTGGCCAAACGGGCGGTGGCGATGGGAATGACCATTGCCAGTTTCGGTCATTATTGGCCACCGGAGATCGTGCACGATTTTAATATCCAGTTGTACCCGTCTGTGGACGCTCTATTGCCGGTGTGTGATGTGGTTTCCCTGCACACCAATTTAACCCCCGAAACCCAGGGGATGATAAATCGGGACCGCATCGGATTGATGCGGGATGGCGCTATTTTGGTCAACACAGGACGCGGCGGTCTGATTGTTGAGCAGGATGTGGCGGATGCGTGCAAATCCGGTAAGCTCTTTGGCTATGGTGCCGATACCTTGGCACACGAGCCTATCAAGACGCCCCACATTTTCCAGTTGGTAGACAACATCCTCCTCACGCCCCATGTTGGCAGCCGCACATTTGAAAGTGTCGAGCGTCAGGGGCTCAGGGCCGCCAGAAACACCGTGAATTTTCTTACGGGTAACGCAGATTACATTCAGGCGAATAAATTTTAAGGAAGGCAATAATGATTGAATCGGTGGAATACATCGTTCCTGCCCAACTACATAATCGTATTGTACGGGCGGCGTACATGCACCGCGGCTATCTGTCCGACGAGGCCGAAATGGCCGCAACATTCAGTGAACTTACGGCCCGGCACGGCATCAAGACACACAATGCCATTAAAGCCCTGCATCTCGATGAATTATTTGGTTCAGCAGTCGGAGGCTGTAAGCCCGGGGCCGTCATAGACGAACTACCCAGCCGGTATCCGGCTGTCGCCCGCTGGAACGCCAACCGCAAATTGGGGCAGGCCGTGGGTGAAATGGCCATCAACCGGGCGATGGAACTTGCGGACCAATTCGGCGTAGGCACGGTGGTGGTGGATAATGCATTTCACTACCTGTGGGGCGGCGGTTACGTTATCAGCGCTGCCCGAAAGGGGTACATCGCGTATACCAATTGCACGGCAGCCCTGGCCGAGGTGGTGCCATTTGGCGGAAAATTTCCCACCCTCGGCACCAATCCGCACTCGTGGGGCTTTCCCACGACCGACGCAGTCGGATTCCCTGTCTGCATCGACTGGGCCACCAGCACCGTCGCCATGGGACGGGTACAGCAATTTGCACGCGAAAAAAAGCCGCTTGGTTCCGGATGGGCGGTTGACGCCGAAGGTAAGGAAACCACCGATCCGCAACGGGTGGCGGCATTGCTGCCATTTGCCGGGCACAAGGGGTACGGCCTGTCTCTGATTGATGAACTGGTAGCGGCATTTATTGGTGGGTCCCTTCCGACCATTCGCAGCCGTCCCACGCAGGGAAGTCCGGGTGAAAAACATACCTGCTGCTTCTATTTTCAATGCATCCGTCCCGACGCCCTGGCCTGCGATGCTTTCGCCCTGGGGCGTACCATGGCTGAGAATGTCAAAGCCGTGATTGCGGATATTCGCGGCCACGGCAACGAACATGTGCTGCTTCCCGGTGAGCCCGAGGCGCGGGCGCTGGCACGATCGGAGCGCCTCGGCGGGCTGCTGTTTACGGAAGCGGAAATTGATGCCTTGGCGGCTATTGCAGCCGGGGCGGCAGTGCCGTTTGATCGCAATTCAATTGTAAAAGTATTGGAGAAATAATGTCCTACACACCGTTGGATGTAAAAGATAAAGTGGTTGTGGTCACCGGAGGCACCAGTGGCCTCGGTCGCGCGGTAACGCTGGGCTTTGCGCAGGCCGGGGCCAGGGTGGTTGCGGCATCGTCAAATCCCGACAAAGTAGCCGCCATCGCCGCAGAACTGGCGGAATTCGGATCGCACCACCATGCCGCTCCTCTGGATGTAACCGATCCGGATGGTGTGCAGAAGTTTTTTCAAATGGTCGCGGATAAGTATGGCCGCATCGACAGTCTGCTGCATGCCGCCGGCATTATGAAGCGCTGCCTCGCCGTCGACCTGGCCATTGCAGACTTCGAACGTGTGCTGAAGGTGAACCTCACCGGCAATTTTATTGTGGCACAGGCGGCCGGACGTATCATGCTTAAGCAATCGCCGGATCATCTCGGCATCCGTGGATCGATAACCAGTATCGCCTCGCTTTCATCGTTCGTTTCCTTCTCTGAAGTCATCGCTTACTCGGTGTCAAAGGCCGGGGTCAATGGCATCACACGGGGGCTGGCCAACGAATGGACGCCCCTTGGGGTGCGGGTGAATGCCATCGCCCCGGGTGTATTTCCCACGGAACTTAATCGGCCGCTGATTGACGGTACGCCTCGGGGACAGTGGATAAAGGCGCATACCCCCGCAGGTCGTTTTGGCGACGCCGACGAAATTGTCGGGCTGGCAATTTATCTCGCCAGTGATTCTGCCAGTTTTACCAGCGGTCAGACGATTGCAGTGGATGGTGGCTTCCTGGCGAAGGGGGTCTAGGAGCCTGTCCGAGTAATAACAAGGCTGTGATGTACCGGTGGGCGAACCGTGAAACTCCGTTGCGCCTTTTGCCCGGAATTATAGGTGCCGCCCACAGGCGACAACCGGGAGAATTGCTTCTATAATTAGCCACTGGGGTGGGTGGAATGCCGAGGCCGCCGGGGGTCAGATGAAGTGGGGGTGGCTGGGTATTTCCGCCTGCTTGGGATGGGTGGACGCCCCGGGAGGATGCC
>JAKAYZ010000050.1 GCA_021816165.1 Planctomycetota bacterium
AATCCGGTGGGGCTTTCTTCATTGTGAAAGCATCTCTTTTGTCCCCATCGATATGTGCTCTCCTGATCTCCTGCTCCACTTTCACCTGTTCTATTTTTTCGCCTGCGGGCGAAAAAATCGGGGCGACAGGACACCAATAGAACTTTTCGCCGACGCAATCGATGGATTGGACGTCCGGATTATTCAACTGTTTGCAAGGTCGTGCAGTATTCGTACAACCGCGTGAATTGCGTGTAGAGACTCTATCCAACGCTATACTGACGGTTGGGGCCAGTGTGGCCCGCCGATGGCAATATGGCTTTCCGCCAGCCTCATTACTTCCACCGTCGGTGGGATAGCTTCTCGGTCGGAACGACCTTTAGGGACGAGATTCGCAACCGTTGAAATACTCCGTCTTTTGACGGCGCGTGTGCGCTGTTTCGCCACACTCATGGTTCACCCGGTAATTTAACACCGGGGGGCAAGTGAGAGGGTACCTTCGTCGTGCCCACGCCATGGCCGTGACGGATACTGCTTCTCGTTAAATAGAAGGGAGCTAGTGGATCCGAGCATCTTTCCCCATGGCAAAGCAACAAAGCATCCAGCTTATGCGTCGCCGCCGCCGCCGCGAGCTGCTGCCCGAATTCTGTGTTTTGCCTGACGTCAATGATCGCGGTGAACATGACAGAGCGCTTTGCGGCTCTCAGGTTAGACACGATTTGGCTACGCGGGATTGCGAGATCGAAAAAGGTCGGGAATTTAGCGGAAATAATTCGCCCAAAAAACAAACGGACGCCATCAGGTGTAGGTGACCGTTGCACCCAAGTGACCCATACCGAGGTCCTTCCTCCGCTGCCGTTGGTGGTGATCTGGCAGAAGCACAGATCAGGACGGCCAGTAACGAGGAAGTTTGCGGGCGCGACGTCAGGCCAGAGCAGAGTTTGGAGCACCGCAATGTATGGCCCGTGCCATTTCGGCAAGCGGCTGCGGCCCCCTGAGAGGTAGGTGTTGCGGCTGCCCAAGGCCACCCACGCAGTGCAATTGATAATCGTGGCGTTGACCCTTGCGCTCAGATCTCGCCCGCCTCGGCAAACGACGTAGGCAGACAGGAGCGCACCGACGACCGCACCACCGACAATGCACAAAGCCACCTGCCAAAGGTTGTGCCGTATGTTCCCAGACGATGAAACCAGACCCATTGGAGCCTCCGCAAGCTGGATGGTAAGGTTATTAGCAGCCTGGCTTTGGAGGCGCCGCCGGACAGCTTGGTTTTCCGCCCGCGCCAATGTCATGCAGGCCGCCAACTCCGGTGACGCCCGGCTGGCCCGCACCCTCGCCGCTCATCCCGCCAGCTGCGCCCCCAGCTATCGCCCAACCCCATTGCTCTAACTCGTAGAACTCCATCTCGTGCACGGTCTCAACAATGGCTCCGCGAAGCGCCTGCTCAGCGAGGTCCACCACGATCTGCGCCTTCAGCGAAATATCGGCACATCGGAAAGCATGGGGAGTACATTGATTCTTCATTATGCCTGGCAAAGGCCAGAGCAGGACTTTTGTCATCCTTCCGTAATTCTCGGACCAGAGGTAGTTGTACCAACTTGGATTCGCATACAGGTCGAACCAGACATAGCAGGTATGATTCCATTTGTCCCACGCCGGCCCGTAGGGCCCGTAAGCCGTCCAGTACTTTTCCCCCATAGGATCCACCTCCACCGCCGCCCGTCCCCCCACATACTCATACAAATTCACGCCGCCAGCATAGCCAATCGGATCGCGCTGCATCCATCGACCAACCGAAATGCCGTCGGCATCTGTCAGGAATATCCGGTTGCGAACGAAATAAAGCCGCGTTTCCGGATCATACCGGTAACCGCAGAAAATCATGTCGTTGGCACCGTAGGTGAAGCCTGATCCGACATCGTCATCCGTGAACCATACGCCGTCCGCTCCCGGGCCGGTGTAGATGATCGTCTGGCCGTACGCATCCGTATCGTAGGCTTCGACAATATTTCCGCTGGAGTTCGTCAGTGCCACGGCGCGATAGAGCAAGTCCTGCAGGAGATAATAAGTTCCGGCGGGCACATCCTGCGCACCGAGTGTGGTCAGCGTTGTAAGTTGAATCTGTTCATCAATGTATGTGCCCCAGATATACTGCCGGATCGGCGTATCGGTCGAGCCGCTGCCCCCGAAGGGATTGCGTTCCTCCATCACCTGATTGCTCAGGTAAATACAATCCGTCGTGCCGTTGGGAATTCCGCCACCAAATCCTCCGTTGGAGATCGTCTTGCGGATTCGCCGGTTGAACGCGTCAAAGACGTAATTGCCCAGAACCGTTGTACTGCCCGCCATGATTACCTGAATCTGTCGGTTCAACGCGTCGAACTGGTAGGCTCGGAAGCTGTCAGTGGCTAAGTTGCCATTGGAGGCTCCCGGCGAGCCGTCGTAGGTGAATGGTCGGCCGCCGAACTCGGTGATCTGGTTGAGTCGGTTATGGCTGCGCTGCTGGGTCCCCGGCCCGCCGCCCGGGGACGTGAAGGTCAATGAGCGCCAATTGCCCAAACCGTCGAGATTCCAGTTTTCCTGTGTGTTGGTGCCGGGCAGAGCATTCGCTGCGGTGATGCTGCCGCCGCCGGTGATGGAATCCGGCCATCCTCTTCTCCCTTGCGTTCTTCTATTCGCCATCGCCATCAAACACCTGTCATTGATCCGTGGGCTGCCTATTTGTACCCCAGAATTCTACCCCGCCAACCACGGAACACCAAACGAAATCAACAACAAGAAAATCCCGTACAGCCTGTAACCCGTTTATGCACCGATTTACTCTCCCCGATTTCCGCGCTAATTCTCGGCATCAGTGGATGTCACCCTCTCGTGTTCATCCCGGTTCGATTCCCAAGCTCTGCAGGTGCTTCCGCTGGCGGGAAGTAAGCGGCTTTCCCATGCTGGCACGCGCTCGACAGTAAACCAAAAGCGGTCTATCCTCAAGTGCTACGCGCACAAGCGCAAACGCGGCCATGGCGAGAGCCTCCATTTCCTCACTCCCGTTCGCGTAGCCCTTCCCAATATCAGCCAATTCGGAGAGATTACCCCGTATTTTTTGCCGAGCCAAGGCCAGTCGCTCGGCTTGTTTCTTGGACCTGTGATCAATACTCCATCGCTGCTCGACGCCACGAAACAACGTATTTTCCAATCTACCGCGGCTCTGGCCTTTGCAGGCGGCTTCCATCTTTAGGCGTGACATATAACGTTCGATAATGTCCATGGCGACAGCACCACATACCAAGGCGGACCGTGCCCGGCTTCGAACAGCGTGGGCTTGCGCAATCTTTTCAAGCACATCGAGGGTTCGGCCCCGCCGATCTGAATGCGTATCTTCTCTGGTTATATCAGCGGCCCCGTGTTTCTCTGTCAACGTGACCTCCATCCGCTACCAATACCATAGCCCAAACCAGCGATAATTCTCTGTTTTAAAAACAGTCTCATCTGCTCACATACCACAAAAGCAGGCAACCGTCCCTACAATTCCATTTTAAAGCACCAAAATTCCTATGATGACATCAACCACAACATCACCGATGGTTATATCTTCCGCTCCGGCTGCAGCAGCACCCGCTCCCGTTGCAATGTCGATTGCTGGACTCGGTATTTGGCACTCCGGCGGGTTGAGTCGTTTTAGGCAGTCCAAATAACCTTTATTGCAATCCTCCTGGCATTTATTATACCACCACTTGTCACGGCGATACGGCCAATCGGTCCGCCGGTTCCAGCAGTCGTCCACACACCTGTTCGCTTGAGCCTCACAATCGGCCTCGGTGAGCAACCCGTCCGGATCCACCGCGTCCGTCGCTCGGCCGCCGACATACTCATACAGATTCACGCCGCCGGCATAGCCGATCGGATCGCGCTGCAGCCAACGGCCAAGGACCGGATTATATGTTCGATTCCGCACGTAATAGAGTTCCGATTCCGGATCATAGCGATACCCGCAGTAGATAATCTCATTGACACCATAGCTCGATTGCGTGTCATCATCCGTGAACCAGACACCATCCGAGCCGGGCGCGGTGAAGATTAACGTGTTTCCATAGGCATCGGTGTCATACGCCTCAATGATGCTTCCGCTGGCGTTAGTTAGTGCCACCGCACGGTAGAGCAGATCCTGCAACAGATAGTACGCCCCGGCTGGCAGCGATTGCGGCCCCAGTGTCGCCAATGTGGTTAACTGGAGGCACTCGTCGATATAGGTCCCCCATACGTATTGGCGGATCGGCGCGTTGCTGGCGCTGCGTTCTTCCACTACCTGATTACCCAGGTAGATGTAGTCGACCGCGCCGTTTGGAATATTTCCCGTGAGGCCACCATTTGTGACAGTTTTTCGAACCCGTCGATTCATCGCGTCATACAGATATGTCGCGATGACGAGGCCATCGGACACACGATTGATCCGAATCGGCCTGTTGAACGCGTCATAGGAATAAATTAACGTGCCATCATTCTTGAGATTGCCGTTGGACGCTCCGGTTGCACCGTCATATTGGAACACAACCGAGCTGCTGCCGGTGATCGCGCGCTGAGTGATTTCATTGACATAATTATGATTGCGCTGATCGGTGGTGGCACTGCCGCCCACCGGCGTGTACACGCTGGTCTTCCAGTTGCCCAGACCGTCGAGATTGTAGTTGCGGCTTTGATCCGTGTTCGGCAGCGTGATGGGCGCGGTGATTGAACCGCCGCCGGCGCTTTCATATCCGCCGGTGGACGCCAAGGTTCCGCGTTGGTATTGCAACAACCGATTCACACTATCATAGCCCGGCACCGGCGTAGCGATGTTGCCGCTGCTATCCACCGGCTGGTACAGGCTGTCCCGTTCTTCCGCTTGAAGCGCCCGTTCATAGAACTTGTTGTTTGTGCGGTCATACGCGGTGGTGTTACCAACCAATGCTGTCGTATTCGCATAACCATTCTGGGCATTGAGCGTGCTGCTAACATACCGCTTGGTGATGTTTCGGCCACTGCCGTCATAACCCAGCCGATCGCTGGTGTTATTACCCCACGGCGGATTGGCCACACCGCCTTGCACGCTGCTGTTGGTTCTCGCGTTATTCAGGAAGCTCTGCGTAATGCCGTTGGCCAGCACCACTTCGGCGATTCTGCCCGGGCCATAGAACTGCCAGGTTACGATTACCGCACTGGTAGCCGCCTCAATAACCTGCTTCCTGCGGTACAGCGCATCATAATTGCTGTTGACCGCGCGACCATTGGGATAGGTGAACTGTGTACCTGGGGTGGACACAAACGCGGTATTGGTGACATAGCGACTGCCCGTGCCTAAAGTCACCGGTGCTTCCTCGATGGATCGGCCCAGGGAATCATAGAAGAATGTTACCTGCACCGTGCCACTGCTGGTAATGTCCTGGCTCAATGTCGGCCGGTTCAGCCCATCATATTGGAAGGCTTGTTGGGTGGTGCCGCCTATGCCGGACGCCGGGGTGATGAAGGTGTATACCTGCCTTCCCAGGCAATCCCAGACATTGTTGAACCTTGATCCGTTTTCATCGGTGTAGGTGACTATATCCGATGCGAGATCGTATGCGGTAATTCTTGTTGATCCGTCGGCAAATTCCATGCCCACCTGCCGATCCAAGGTGTCAAAACTGTAATCAGTGGTCGCCCCGCGATCATCAATCATCTGGAACATCCGCGAATTACCATCAAAAAGCGTCTGCGTGCGAATCAGGCCGCGCCCGGCGGACTGGAATGTGCTGTTCGCCGCGGGGCCTTGATTACCTAAACCATTTTGCCGCATAAGCTGCTGCGATTCAATTGGACGCGAAGCGCCATCGAATATTTGCAATACCGAATTGCCCCTGGCGTCCACCGTCACGGACTTATTGCCCCGGCTGTCATAGCCGGAAAGGGTAAACATGGTGGCCGGTTGCGAACCCTGATCGCTGTATGATATTTGCGTTAGATCCGTGGTAAAGCTGCCGTCGGCACCTTGTGTGGCTGTCGCGACGGGCTTATTCAGGCAGTCATAGAACACTGCCGATTGGAAGGTTTCCGTAGCCGTGGCCGGTGCGGTGATGGTGGAGATTTCCGTGCTGATGGTCAGAATGGGATTGGAGTTGCCATCATATTGCCTGGTAACCGTGTTACCCAGCGGATCGATGGACTCAATGGGCCGGCCGGCCCCGTCATAGCCGGTGGTGCTCACGGCGGTATTATCGCCGATGCTCTGCACGGGTCTATCCGCCCGGTCGTAAACCGTGCGCGTTAGCACATAGCTTTCGCCGCCGGTGGTTAATGTCACCGTCTGGTTGTGGTCATTGGCGGTGGAATTACTGGCCAAGCCACCTCCGGTGTGCGTGACGGCCCGGCCTGATGGCAGTGCGACGGTTGCGGCGAGCAGAACATTATTCTGGTTCTCATACCGGCGACCAGCTTCATCAAACCGCGTGGCCTGCGTGGCGAGCAATTGATTTTCCGAACCGGCGCGGTTAGCAGGCGTGGTTCCCCCCACGGTGCCGTAATGGCCGGCCTCAACGGGTCGGCTGCCGGGATCGTACGTGAAGGCGGTATATCCGCCCACGGCATCCGTGGCCTGCGTCACGCGGTCAAAGCCATCCAAGGTGTTCATGAGCACCCAATCCCCGGTGTGAATCAGGCTGGAACCATCGCTGAACGCGTCGGAGATGGTGGCGGTTAGAGAATTGCTGGCTGTGCCCCTTTCCGCCGGGCCGATGGCCGCCAGAGAATTGCCGTTGTTATCAAATATAAAAATACTGACCGCCGCGACAGCGGGGTTCGCGGTAGTGTAACCGATACGCTGGGCGATGCGGATATTGCGTTCGTCATAATCGTATTCAACGATATTGCCTTCCGGCTTGGTGATCTTGATGGTGTTGCCGTTGGGATCAAAACTGTAAGTTGTTATCAGATCGGCCGGATTGGAGCCGGAGGAATCGATATCTTCCTGAATTTTCCAGTCAAGAATGTTGTAGGTATACAGGTTGGTAAACCAGCCAGGCCGCACCGTACCGCCCGGCCCGGCAGCCATCGGAGCATGGGCCGTAAAGCCGCTGCCAGTGGGAGTGAATTGGCCATAATCAGAGCTGGTGGGATCGGCGGAATCGAACTGCACCTGCACGTCCTGTTTATCGGTGCGGGTGACATTTCCATTGGCATCAAAATATATTTCGGTGGTGAAATTGTACGGTGCCGCGCTGACGGCGCGGTAAACCCCGCCCACCTCGTTGCGTTCGGTGGTGGTGGTGAAGCCGCGCGGATCAGTGACTGCGGTCGGATTTCCCAAGGCATCATACGCGCAAGTGACGCATCCGGCGGACGCGGGACTGTCACCCTCAAATCGTGTGACCAAATCCTGATACACGCCGGGGGTGTTGGAGCGGCTAATCAGGGCGGATTGTTTAAACGATACCAAGTCGCCGGCCGCTCCAACGAGGCTCATGACATCGTTGGGGTCGGCGTCCACGTGCACTTCGCGAAGCTGGCCATATTGTTGGCTGGACATGGCCGAATTAATGGTGCCATCGCCATTGGGATCATTTTCCGGATAACGCACATACACGGTGGTATTGCCCTCAGCATCGGTATGGGTGGTGGTTTGGCCGCGCGCGTTGACGGTGAATAATTCGATGCGGCTCTGCGTGGTGATGCTGGTCGCACCAATAACCGTTGCGGACGGATTTTGGATTTTGACGGTGTTGCCAACCATCGGTGCGGCTACCGATTCCTGCGGCCCCGCGCCGCCCGTGCCATTCCCCGTGCCGTCGCCGTTGATGTCGCCCAAATTGGTCTGGAAGCCTGCCGGAATGCCGCCGGTGCCCGTGGTGTTGGCCATCTGGGTGTTAACGTAGCTGATAAGGGTCTGGATCTGCGCTGCCGTCAGGCCCAGCAGGCTTTGAAGCTGCGCATTGTCGATAATGGTGGAAGTCTGATTCTTCTGATAATCAAAATAAGTGATCGTGGCATAAGCCGACCGGTTGGCATCGGTGGGCGCGGCAGTTCCATTCTGGGGCGTGTAGTAGACATTCGCACCGCTATTGACGGCAACGGGGTTGCCACGTTCTTCGATGATCGCACATGGCTGGTTGAATATTGGATCATAAAAATACCGGCGGGTGAGCATGTTCTGCCCACCGCTTCCGGAGCGGGAAAAGGGTACATTGTAATTATTGTCCGGCAAATGGGTTTCCGTCAGCAGCAGCCCCACACGCGGGGCGTAGAAGTTATTGGGCGTTCCGAGATTCGGCACGGTCCCGTTTTCATAGGTGTACTGGACACTGTTACCCTCGGGGTAAATGGTCGCGGCAACCAGATTGTTTGTGCCGTAGACATTCCATGTCACCCAGCTCGGAGATTGGAATGAGGTGTTGTTGACGACCAGCTTGTTTCGTGTGGCTAATTGCTCGATACGCAGATGCATCCCAGTGGAGTTGAAATCAGAAGTGCTCTGGTTGCCGTTGCGGTCGGTGGCGATGGCCCGGAACACAATGGGATCGTAGGCGTTGGTGATGTTGGTAGGCAAATCGGCGGGGTTGGAAGTATAAATATAGG
>JAKAYZ010000051.1 GCA_021816165.1 Planctomycetota bacterium
GCCTCCTTGCAAAATCCGAAAACGCTTCAAACACCGTGATTTTACAGGGTGCAAGGCCTATGCGCAAGCGCACAAACCACTACACTGATGAAATATTCGGGCTAGACCGCAGGCCGAACCAGTCGCCGGTCAGATCACCGGAATAATCCGATCCGGAAACGGTGGCTGTATTTCGGCCTTTCAGGGCAGTCTGGCCCGGCGTGCCCTCCAGGGCGAGCACTTTGCCCGTGCTGGTACCAATGTACACTGTGGCGGGTGTTGAAGCTGTGGTGCCTGTCGATTGACGGCTCTCTACCACTGGGGAGGTGATGACCGACGCGGTATGGTAGGACCACAGAACCCGCCCCGTCTTGGCACGGATTTTCACAAGGCGATGATCACCCACCTTGATGACCACCGCGTTTCCATCGACTACCGGCCTCGAAAATGGCATGCCATGAAGATCAGTTGTCCACAATATTTGGCCGTTATCGGGATCAATCCCCACCGCATTTCCATCACGAGAGGCAACAATTAGCGTTTTATCCAGAATAACGGGGGCGTAATTCGTGTAATCAGCCATCTGGTGATACCAGAGCTGCCTGCCGGTCGACACGGACAGGGCATATATGCCTCGATCACCAGCCCCAGCCGCGATAAATACCTTGGAACGATAAACCACCGGCGGCGTGTCGATCGGCCCATTGGTGGCAGCCGTCCAGATGGTTTTGCCCGTGCCGACCGCAAACGCATAAATGTTGCCGCCCCGATTGCCCGCAACCATCATGTTTCCAATGACAGTTGGCGGGGCCGTAAAACTGTAACCTGTCTTCTTTCTCCAGCGGATTTTGCCCGTCTCTGAGTTCAACGCATAGAGGCAGTCGTCAGCTGATCCAAACAGCACAATATCTCCGACAATTACGGGTGCCGTAAGCCTGGCACCATCACCCCGAAATACCCAGACCCGTCGGGACGGTATGGTCCCATCGGGGCGGAAGGCATAAAAACTGTGTCCATCGGTTTGGGCAATAAGCACGCTCTGCAAATAATGCGTTTTATGGCTGCACATGCACTCCGGTGGTTGGTCGCGTGTGTAATCCCAAATCAGTTGACCAGATTTGGTATCCAGCGCCCGCATGTAATGCGTAGGGCCAATATCTGAGGCCACAAAGAGCTGCGACCCGCTGAGCGTAACAGGCGTGGTTATGGCCCCGCCGGTGGCGAACTTCCAGAGTATCTTTCCGTGCTTCACGGCAAACACGTTCGGTCCACTGGGTTGTACGGTGTCAAGATAAACGACGCCGTCCCGCACACGCGGTGTGTTGTAAACCGGCTGTCCCACGTTGACCGTCCAGCGCACGCGGGCCGTTGGCGTGGCGGCCGCGGCCACCATCGGCGCGATGGTAAAGGCGGCCACCGTGAAGACCGCGACGAGTCGGCGGAGAGCCAAACTACATTCACGAACTACCGATGCCGACAAACGTGAAAGACCTGTTGACATGGGAACCAGCCTCTTCGCATGCAGCCCATATTTCAGTGACCATTGCCGATACCACCACGGCAAAGCGCCAATACTCTCCAACGCCGCTACGATGGCGTTGCACGTGAATTATTTTTGCTGCTCGGCATGACTGCCTCAATGCGGCAATTTGTCGCAACCCAAAGATTTTATTTTGTTGGGAATGGCCGCTTGGCCAGCTTGCGTTGAAGAGATCGGCGGTGGATACCAAGCAGCGCGGCGGCACGACTGATGTTGCCATCGCAATCCTGAAGAACGCGATGGATGTGTTCCCACTCGACACGATCCAAGGGCGGGATGGGATCAGGCTGGCTCGCCGCGGGCACGCCCGTTTTTATGCCACGCGCATATTTTATTATGTGTTCAATATTGACTGGCTTTGTCAGATAATCTGCGGCACCTTGCTGCAAAGCAGCGACTGCGGTTGCAATGCTTCCATAGCCTGTCAGAATTATTATCCGTGCCTGTGGGGCCGCCTGTTTGATTTCCGGCAGCACATCGAGACCATTTTCTCTTCCAAGGCGAAGGTCGAGAAAAATACAGTCTGGCGGAATAGACTGCGCCCGGGCGACGGCATCGCTCATGCCCGACGCACCAAAGGCGCGGTAACCACGGTTGACTAAGGCCCTGACCACGCGATCACGAAACGTGTCATCATCATCTACGACCAGTATCTCTCGGTCCGGGTGCGGAGTTATTTCTTCCTTCAATTTAAGATCACTGTGCATCACGCGGTAGCATAATTTGCGTAAGCGGAAACTCCAACTCCGCCAGTGCGCCTCCTCCGGGGCGATTGGTCAGGGTCAATCGGCCACCGTACTGAAAGGCCAACTGCCGCGCGAGAAAAAGCCCCATCCCCCTGCCGGTTGGCTTGGTAGAAAAAAACGGCTCTCCCACGCGGTCAACCACGCCAGATGGAACGCCTGCGCCTGAATCAATAATACTAAAGATAAGATTCTGCTCCGAGCGGCGTGTGTGAATCTCAACGACACATTCTGGTGGAGAGGCCTCAATGGCGTTTTGCACCATGGCCGTAAGTCCTTGCAATAACCGGGGGACCGGAAGCTGATATTCACCGTCTTCGCCTATGAACGTCAGCACCCGCTGGGCGAATTCGGATGGCAGGTTTTCAATGAGGGTGTGTATTAACTCCCTCAGTTCGATATTTTCAATGGGGCGTTGATCGTGGCCGGTCGGACTCATCTGATCCAGAATAGATCGGCATCGATCAATCTGCGATTGAATCAGTTCGACGTCGGCAGCGAGCTGGGCTGGGAGGGCGAGTTGCTGCATCTCGTAGCTCATCTCGCCAACGGCAATGGCAATGGTGCTTAACGGGGTGGCCAGATCATGCGCGGCACCAGCGGCAAGGGCCATCAGTGAGGTGAACGCCTCCATTCTGCGCGTTTTATCACGAGTCTCAGCCAGCTCGCAGTTAAGACGGTGCTGGTCACGCTGAAGCAGGGTAATGAGAGATGCGATGCATATGGCCGCGATAACAAAGCACACAAACATCCCAATGAGATGGAGCCGCATAGCGCCGCTGCCAATAATCGGTGGCGCATTTCCCGTTGCCATGCCGGGCAGAAAGAAAAGCAGTCCATAGCAGCACATACACATGCCAGCCGTAAACCAGGTCCATATGCCTCCCCATAGGACGGCAATCGCGACAAGCTCGACGAGATAAAAGATGGTGGAAGGGTTCATCGCGTCGCCGGAAAATAGCAAAATGATGGTCAGCAACGCAATATCACTCAATAGCAGGATGCCCACAGCCGCCGGGGCCTGCATGAAACTGCGGGTCCGAGCCGGTAACAGGAGCACTACGTTCTCGACGCCCTCAAATGCCAGAATCAACACCACAGGAAAATAAAATACATGCCAGCCGCTGATAAACCAGGACGCGAGCACCATGAGCGACTGTCCCCCGATGACGGCGTATCGGAACATGGCGACTGAGTCGAGGTTCAGTCGGCCATGCCATTGGATGGTATTGTTCCTGTCGCCTGATGTCTGAGACGGTGGCTGGATAAAATTTGCGGCCGTGGGCATAAATACTCCGCAAAGAATGCTCAATGGTGTCGAATTATAGTATTGCCTGCGCTGATGCGTCATATGGCAGGGACTGCGGCCCCCGGATGAGCCAACACCACGGTGACGACGTGGCACCACCTTCTGCCGCACGCGGATCGTTTACCGCCCATCGCGCGGCGGGCCGAACTTGGCGGGTGGTTATATCCTGCGAGGTTGGACAGCCGCCAAGTTTTCAGATCCGTCGGTATAGATGGGTAGTGAGACCGCAGGAATAACCTGTCTTGACTCGGACGGATTATAATAGTTCTCTATTGAATATTCTACCGGTACGCCATCTTTGGTATGCAGCAGATAATATCCGCCCCGGTCTTCCAGCCGTTCATACGGCCCGATGACGCCGTTGCCCTTGGGTGTCGGCACGGTCAGCAGCGGCACGCGCGTACCCGGTGCCGATGCAAGCGCCCGCAATATGGCCTGACTTTCCGGCAGCATAAGGCGGTGGCTGGGCAGCGTGCCGTCCGGAAAGGGGTGAATGAGATAATACGGTTTGACGGGCACACGCCCGCTGTCGACGCGGTTGTACATGTCTGTAATGACCGCCGCATCATCATTGATGCCCCTGAACAGCGGGTGCTGCGTCATGATAAGCGGCGTGCGTCGTTCGCCCAGATCGTGGAGCAGTTCAATGCATGCCAGTAATTCCGGTGTCACCTCACGCGGGTGGACAAGATGCAGTATGTGTGAGCTTGGCCCCAGCTTGGTCAAGGCCGCCTGCAGCGTAACCGATCGCATCAGCCGCTGCGGAAACCATACCGGCTCGCGGGTGTGGATGCTGACCGTAACAGCCCGCTGGCGGCTGCGGTTGTAGTGTTCCAGCCGATCCGCGAAATGCTCCAGCACCGAGGCCGATACCGCGAGGGGATCGCCTCCGCTTAAAATCAATTCCCGCAGGCTCGCGGCATGTGGACTGGCCGCCAATTGATCGAACATGTCATCGATATCGCGCAGGGTGATGGTGCCGGGCGTGACATCACGATTTTTCAAATAGCAATACCGGCACAGACCACTGCAATAATCGGTGGTCCGAATCAGGGCCTCGTAACGATACTTTTGAATCCATCGTGGGTGTTCAACCGCTTTATTCTGCAACTGAAACGCATCCCATCGTTCGTCGCCCGGGTCGGCCAGTTCCTGTGCCCCCGGCAACGCCAGATCCCACAACGGGTCGGTTGGATCATCACGAAGAATGCGCTCAACATAAAACCGGGGCAGGCGAAATTGATACCGTTGGGTGACAGCCCGCATGGTGGTGAATCGGTCGGGCGGAATACTCGGCAAAAGTGCTTTAAGCTCGTCGAGTTGCGTGATCAGGTCCGGCTTGGGGGCACCATCCAACTTGCGTGCTTCATAGTTGGCGTCAGTAGTTTGATCCATCGATCGCATTTTATCATCACCGGGCATTTTTCGCCGCCCGCAGTTGGATGGTGGCCTGGTACGGTGCCGCTGTCTCCTCCCAAATGCGCTCATCCCAGCGATTTTGGCAAAGCATAATTTCCCGGGCCAAGTGCAGGGCACCATCCGTGGGATAGGCCGGGATCGAAGGGCAAATGGACGTTTGACCGGATTGACATAGCCTGGCAGGCGCGGCCACGGTACCCGCCGGCAGCGCTTTGCCCCTGTTGGGTACCGTGTGGATGTGCGGGTCTAAAATTAATTCCAGCCCACCCGGCAGCGCGTCGGGTCGGCTCAACGCCAAGGCCACACTGCCACCGCCGGGCCGGCTATAGCGAGCCAGTTCCGGATGATGCAATTCAGCCGTCGCGCGTTCGCACAGGTGCATGGCCGGTGCTTCAACCTGATCTGCCCATACGGTAATGACCGTGTCGAGTCGGCCCGTGGCCAGTAAACACCATGCACGTTGCAATGCCCGGTAAACCGGCAGATTGGCAAATGAAAGCGTTTCGCAGGCACCGTGGATACCCAGTTCAATGCTGGTTTGTGATGCCACCGCCGAATAGACCGATCGCGTAAACAGACGTGGCGACGCATAGACGCCATCATTGGCCAGCATGCTTTCCAGATAGCCCACCGTCTGATTGATTGAACCCCACATACTCAAATAAAGCAGCCCGATTCGTTCAACCGCGACGGGGTATTGGCTTTGCGCACTGTCCAGTGCCGCCTGCACTGATGCCAGCACCCAGGAGTCCAACGTGTTCTCGGTGGGAGTATTGACAGGTGTTGTTGTATCCAACGCTATGGCCAACTGCGCAGCGAGATGGGCGACGGAATCAAAACCGCTTCCGCACGCCCCCACTCCCGCCAGACGAATAGTCAAGTTTGGCATGTTTTGAGTTTTCACGCAGTTGGCTCCGCCGCGTGGCTTGCAATGACGGCCGTATTATTTCCACCGAAGGCAAAGTTACAAATGAGAGCGGTATTAAAATCGGATGCCGGTGCGGCGGTTGTGTGTATCTGCGGGCCGGGCCCCGGTGGGTAAATGCCCGCCTCCATCGCCAAAAGGCAAAGAGCGGTTTCAATGGCACCGCTGGCGGCAAAGGTGTGCCCCGTGAGATGTTTGGTGGATGTTATCCGCACAGGAGAATTGGCAAACAGCCGCTGATAAAGCGTCGTCTCCATGGCGTCATTATCGCGGGTACCCGTGCCATGACTGTGGACGTAATCAATATGGTGCCAATTCATCTTGGCATCGGCCAAGGCCGTTTTAATCGCCCGTTCCGCTTCGTGCCCATCTGGTTCAGGTTTTGTGATGTGGAAGGCATCGGCGGTGGCACCAAAGCCGCGCAGATATCCCAGGGGCTTTACGCCTCGATTGGCGGCGTGGTGTACTGCCTCCAATATCAGCACGGCACCACCTTCACCGGGGATTATGCCATCGCGTGATGCCGCAAACGGGCGGCAGGTTGTTGGAGAAATAAGCCGCAGACTCGCAAAACCCGAAACCAGCAAATGACATAAGCTGTCAAACCCGCCAACTATTGCCATAGGCACCAGTCCGCAGCGGACAGCGTCGATGGCCGCTCCAATGGCCGCCGCCGAACCCACACAGGTGGTTAGATTCATATAATGCAATCCGCTGATACGGTGGCGTTTTACCAACAGTTGTGGCAGTTCAAAAGGGTGTACGCGCTTAAGCATCTCCATCGGGGCCTGCGACGGATGGTGCCGATACCGGGCGTAAAAACGCTCGTTGCAGTCCATGGCGCAAACACTGGTCGATACAAAACAGCCGCAGTGATAATCGCGCAGGTGATGAGGCAGTTGGGCCTGCGCCAGCGCCTCATCGGCGGCAACGCACGCCATATGCTGCACGCGGGACAGCGATTGCCAGAAACGCGCTGGCAAATCCGGTGGACGCGGAATGGGCGGTGCAGCCGCCACACGCAGTAATCCGGCTTTTGTCCCCAACTCATTTTTCCAGATGGTTGTGGCGTCACATGAGTTGGCAATGCCCCTCCACGACCGTTGGCACCCGATGCCCTGGCACGTCACCATGCCAAGGCCGGTAACGGCCACCGGGTCGTGCATGCCGGATGATGGGATCATTTTGTGCTGGCCCGTTCAGACGGGGACGATTCGTCCCGCGTACCAGCGAACATCGCGATGACGGGATTGGTCCGATCCCACACATGCCCCGCAAGCATGCTTGTGATAGCCGCCTTCATATAGGGCGGCCGATAGTCGGCAAAAAAGAGTTGCCGCACCAGATCACGGTTGTAGAAGCGGTCAATGAACGCCTCAAAAACCATTTCCGCCCAATCCATGTCTTGTCGAAACGCCTCAAAACCTGCCGTATCGCCGTTGCTCAGATGGGCGATGATCGCCCGGGTCGCAAGTTGCGCTGAATTTAGCGCCAGATGCACGCCACTGGAAAAAATGGGGTCCAAAAACCCTCCGGCATCGCCAATTTTTACCCAGCCGTCACCATAGCGAACGCTGGATCGGTAGCTGTAATCGGCGGCCGCCCGAAATTCATCGCGCGGCAAAAGGCCCTTCAGGCGGTCGTGCAGATCGGGGCAGCCACGCAATGCCCAGTCAAATTGTTCCCGGTGATCAACTCCCCGCCGCACGCTATCACCCTTCAATACCACGCCGATGCTGGTATCTCCATTGCGCAGTGGGATACACCATATCCATCCATTGGCAATCAGGTGTACCGTTATGTAACCCCGTTCATCTTCCACCGCCGGCGGCAAATCGGAGAAGTAATTGTAAATGGCTAAATGCCCGAATCGATTGGAAATGTCGCGTGCATCACTGACGCCATCGGCGGTGGAACAATTTAATCGCGACCGGCCGGCCGCAATAACCAGAAATCTTGCCCGGTGTATTTGCTGATCGGCCGTGAAAACCTCAACGCCGCCATCTATCGGCCGCCAAGTCGTTACCGGGCAGTTTTCCTCATACCGGCAGCCGCTGGCAAGGCATCGGGATTTTAATTCAGCGTCAAACTCCTCGCGCGTCACTTGAAACGCCGGCGGCGGATCACCCGGCGCAGAAAAGCTGAAGGTTTCACATCGATTTATCGTGGAATCGGAAAATCTGGCACCATGCTTGGGCTGATACCGCGTCGCCATTTCCTGCATGCTGACACCGAGCGATGCCAGAATGGGCATGCTGGCAGGCAGCAACGATTCGCCAACATGGTGCCGCGGATGTCCACCCTTTTCAAGAATAAGCACCCGCAGCCCCGCCTGGGCCAAAAATATGCCAGCCGCACAGCCCGCCACTCCGCCGCCAACTACCAGCACATCCCAATCATTCGGCATAACCATAGTTTGCCGCTTCGGTCGGAAAGGTGCAACTCATTTGACCCCAGTGCTGCGCATTCGAT
>JAKAYZ010000052.1 GCA_021816165.1 Planctomycetota bacterium
CCCCCCGGGTGGCGGCACTGGTACGTCTGCACATACGCGCCGGGTTTACTAAGCGGGTGGGTCATGAATCAAGTTAAAACCATCACAGTATCGAAGATTGCAGCATCGTTGGTGTGCGGCATTGCCTGCTTGGCGGCCGGCATTAGCAACCTCCGGGCGGCAAATATTCCGCCCACGGCAACCACGGCGCTGCAAATCGTATCCCACATTTCCATGGTTCGGACACGGCCCCCGACACACGCGCCCACCAATCAACTGCCCGATGGCCCACTGATGGGCAACGGCAGTCTTGGCGTCGCTTTACAAGGCAAAAACACGAACAAGATATCCCTGTATCTTTCGCGAAACGATTTTTGGAGTGTGTTGCGCGGCCGCATTATGCCCATGGGCCAATTGATGCTTTCCATACCCCAACTGACCAATGGGGCTTACCGAACAGAAGAAAATATCGGCCCCGCAGATATCACCGGCCAATTCACCAAGCGCGGCGGCTACGCGCTGGCATTCAAAACGTGGGTGGCGAACCCTCAGGATTTGGTCATATTAAAACTCACCAATACGGGTTCCAAAGTACTCGCCATTTCTGCATCATTACTGGACGGCTGGCGGACGTCGGGTGCAGTTGGCATGTCGCATCGCGCAGGGTCCATCGATACGCTGCGCGTGTCGCCCGATACGGTTGATGCAGATGTCGGTAAGCCCAGCGGGCGCGATCCGGCCGGCAACTTTCATGGTCAGATCGCCGACGTGAAAATCTACAATGCTGCATCGCCCCCCGACCGCGGGCATCACACAAGCACGCCGCGTTTTAGATTTCTTACCGCCGTACCGCATACCGGCCACCCCACAGGAGCATCTACCTGCGTGAACGTCGGATTTTTGGCCATGCCTGAAAAGGCGTTTACAGTTACCGCTTGGGTTTACCCTCAATCCGCTAAGGGTAGGCAGGCCATCTTCAGCGCCATGACAAGCGACCGATGGCAGCATTGGGGAGAGCCGGGGCCCAATCCACCGCAGATATCCTATGGTTTTACCCTTTCGCTGTTTCACGGGCGTCCGTCCGCCATGCTGAATCGCGTGCGTGTCACCACCCTGAAGCCACTGCCGCTGCATCAATGGTCACTTGTGACGGCGGTTTATAACGGGCGCACCCTGCGCATTGGCGTGAATCATCACATGGAGGCCAGCACAAATCGGTTTCCCCCGGCACGCGATGTCGTTGGCCCCGGATGGGATTGGAATGCCATACACCCGGGCGATCGCAAACTGCCGTTTGATGGCTGCTCGCCGAGCGGACTGCTGGCTTGCCGAATAATCGACGGACAAGGCAGCGAGCCGCAACATACATTTAACCTGCTCCCCGGTGGATCGGCCTTCGTCGCCGTTTCCGCCATGGATGACCGCGACACACCCGGATATCGGGCCGCCTCCCTGCAGCTTCTGTCCGGCTTAAATGCCGCCGATATTGCCAGACTCTGGAAACAGCATCTGACGCACTGGGCGAAATTCTGGTCGGCGTCTTATGTAAAAATTCCAGATAAAACAATACAGTCGTTCTGGTATGGATCGCTCTATCTGCTCGGATGCAGCATGGCACCCGGGCACATCGCCCCCGGTCTGTGGGGTAACTTCATCACCTCGCCCTACATGGGCTGGAACGGTGACTACACACTTGATTACAATTATGAGGCACCCTTTTGGGCTGTCTATCCCACCCATCATGTACAACTGGCCGATAATTACGACCGGCCACTGCTTGACTGGATGAAACGGGGCGAAGGTTTGGCCCGGCACCGGCACTACCATGGGCTGTTTTATTATTGCCACCTTAGCCCTCTGCCCGGCTGGAGCGCGGATGGTGCCAAAACACTACGGCAGAAAAGCGATGCCCTGTTTGGGGCGGTGAACTGCGTGATGCGGTGGCGTTACACCCGTAACCCCGAATATGCCCGCAAGGTGTACCCCTTTTTGCGCGGCGTGGCGACTTTTTGGGATCATTATTTGGTCAATACGCATGGCGTGTACGTGGATGAAAACGACGCTGCCGACGAACTTCATAGCCCGACGGACGTCAACCCCGCCACCAGTATCGCCTTTCTCCAGATGCTTTATCGCGGGTTGTTAAGTATGAACCGATCGCTGCACTTGCATGACCGGGCGGCAGTAACGTGGCGTCACATATCGCGACATCTATCGCCATTGCCGATTTTTCCGGCCGCGCGGATTTTTGGGCCACCGCACATGCAGGGCAAATCGATCATCGCATTCACCCAGAGGGGTCTTAAGTGGATGGGGCCGGTCATCCGCACCCATTGGCATCTGATCCACCCTCGATGGAATGGCGTGCACGGCTCCAGCGCCGGCATGAACCCTGCGCAGGTAATCTTTCCCGGCTGGGCCATCGGACTGCAAAGCCCGCGGCACCTGCTTCGGGCGGCTCGCGACACGGTGCAGGCCTATCAAATTTGGTACGACTACAACGACACCAACAGCTACTACCCGGCCGCCGCGGATGTGGGCTACAACCCCAACGCCATTTTGCATCATCTAGGCGTGCTGATTGCCCACTGTGCCTACCCCAGTTTTGCCTTTCAGATGGGTGGCGGTGGAGAGGAAAACTTTGCCACCGTACCAACCACCATCTGCAGTATGCTGATGCAAAGTTATCAGAAAAATATCATTTTGTTCCCCGATTGGCCGGTCAAGCAGAATGCCGCCTTCGGTCACCTGCTGGCCTGCGGCGATTTTCTTGTTTCCAGCCGGATACACAGTGGTCGCGTGGCATACGTAAAAGTCATCGCCCAGCGCGGCGGGATGCTGCGCATCGTCAACCCGTGGCCGCACGCCGGCGCTCTGCTCTCTGAAAGGGCCAAGCCGCCGATAAAATTCAGCGCGCAAGTCATCCGTCTGCGCACCACACCCGGCGAGGTGCTGATATTCAGGCCGGGCATTAAATGACCACCACCGGGTGTTGCACCGGCATCACCATTTGCACATTCGGCTCAGACCATGGCGGCGCGACGCCAGCAGCGCGTAGGCGGCTGCGTACAGGCCATGCCAGCCGCGGCAACGGCCGATGCGCCAGAACAATGACTCAACTTTACCGACACCCATCGCTGCGCGAAATTCCATCACCCCATCAACACCCACATACCTGTTTCCGGCAGCATCGACCACATGCAGATAGCGCCGGGTATCCGCGCCGCCCAGACCGTAGGTTTGCGGGTTGAAGGTTGGTGCCGATACATCAATAAACGTCAGGCGTCCGGCCGTGTCCAACTGCCGGGACTTTTGCATTGCCCGCGTGCAAATTCCGCAACCGCCATCAAAAAAGACTTTCAGCGGGTATTTGCTAATTGGTGTCATAGTCCTCTATTCTAGGAGTCTGACGGCAGCCAGAACTGGCGCTTGTGGCCCACATTCGCGGGGAGTGGCGATTGGGCCGTTAAGTTTGCCCACCACGGTTGGCGGCAACGTTGATAGGAACGGGTGCCGATTGGCGGGGTGATAAGGGTAGGAAGCCCGCGTGCCCCGCAAGTAGTGGCGGTGGATCGTGGTGACTCCGTTGGAAATGACCTGCAGGCCGGATAATGAACCAAAATGATGGCCAAAACGTAAATGGTTTCAGCGACGAGAGCATCTCGGATGAGAGGCTGCTGGCCAACTTTATTGCTGGCGATCAGGACGCGTTTGCAAAAATTGTTGCGCGTTATGAGCGCGAACTCTACACTTTTATTCTGCGCTACGTTGGTGAACGATCAACGGCCGAAGATTTATTCCAGGAGACCTTCGTTCAGTTGCACCGCAGCGCGAAGATGTTCGATCCGGACCGCCGCCTCAAGCCTTGGCTCTACACCATCGCGGCCAATAAAGCCCGCGATTTTCTGCGGGCATCAAGCCGCCGGGCCACGCAGCGTCTTGATGCCTCACCGAATGGTGAGGATTCCGGCAGCCTGATTGATCTGGTTGCCACTGCCACTCCCGATGCCCCGGCAGCGGCCATCCTCTCGGAGGATGCCATGCGTGTCCGCGATATATTATCGGGCATGGCACCGATCCATCGCGAGGCGATCATAATGAGCTTTTATCAGCGGCTGTCGTATAAGGAAATAGCCGAGGTGCTCGGCGTTCCGCTGGGTACCGTAAAAAGCCGCCTGCATATTGCCCTGCAGAACTTCGCGCGGCTGTATGAGGCAAAAAACGGTGGACGCGATGGGGCGGCAGATGGCGCGAAATAATACAATGGCCACGGCGGGCAAAGTGGAAGGGCAGATCGGCGGGTTTTGGAAAGGGGCTTGCACAAAGCGTGGCGGTCAGCTTGGCGGCTTCCGGCAAGTTGTAAATACCACCAGATGATGTGATGCAGATGAACGCAAACTTTGATGCTTCTGATTTCCACAAGGCCAACCGGCAGCAAGCCGATGCAGCAGATGGCGCTTCCACGCCGGAAACACCGCTCCCGGCCGATATTGCCGCCCAGCTTGATAGGCTGTTGGAAGGCGGACTAAAAAATATATCCGACCTGAAAGTGATCGATTCACACCCCATAGGTGCGGTTATTGGTCGGTTGTCGCTGCTGGAACTAAGTCCTCCACCCGCCGGTCTGCTGGCCCGCACACTTCAAGCCATGCCGAAACAGGTATTGCCGACCGCGCCGTCGATGAGCACTAAAAAGCACATGGTACCGAGTGGTTTTAATCAGCGGGCGGTGGATATGTGGGTCATGGCGGTGGCTGCGAGTTTACTGGTAGTGGTCATGTTTTTTGGTCTAAGTCAGGCGCGCGTGCACGCACTGCGTTTCGCGTGTTCACGCAATTTGCAGGCCGTGGGCCGCGCCATGGAGCAATATGCAGCCAATTATGATAATCGGCTGCCGGAAATTGCTCCGCCAGCCGATCGAAATTGGTTGCCTCGGGATGTGTCCACAGGCACCGAGCGGTCGGCAGATGCCCATAGTAATTTAGCCAATCTTTCGCCCTTGGTGGATGGTACTGCTCGTTACACATCATGGGAGCAATTGGTATGTCCCGCAACACCAACTTCAGCCTGTGATTTGAATGCCGAACGCTGCCCGCAATGGAGGTCAACCGGTTATAGCTACGTTGACCAACTCGGACCCTACCATCAACACTGGCTTGAGGCTGCAACGGTGCCGATCATGGCAGACGCCAACCCTGTTGTTTACGAGACCGTCTGCCGCAAAGCCACGATCAATTCCATTAATCATGGTGGAGTTGGCCAGAATGTTCTTTTCAATGATGGCAGCGTGGTATGGGAAACTTCTGCCGACGTAGGCCCTGACCACCGCAATATCTGGACGGTGGGCAATCCGCCGGTGCTGCAATACAACGGCACACAGGAACCGCGCCATCGGGACAGCGTCTTCCTTGTGCCGTAACCCGCCCTCAGCGGTGCAAATAGTTACCCTGATTCACCGCGAAGGGCGCGGAGGACGCCAAGAAACGCCAAGCATATTGGATATGCGCTTGACCAATTGTCATGACGCGGCAAATATTACGAGATTTGTCCAATGCCAAAACCTCTGTGTCTCCTTTTCTCTGCGCGCCAAAAAAAAAACAAACAGCATCATGCCATCGGCATGATACATTATTTCACACAGAGAGGTGTTTATATCTCGCGCAGAGCCACGGAGAGAATTAACAAATACGAAATAATCAGATTCGCAAGTCTTCGCGTCCTTGGCGCTCTCGGCGGTGCAAAGGCGTTTTATTCACCGCAAAGCGCGCGGAAGACGCCAAGAAACGCCAAGCATATTGGAAATGGGCCTGTCCAATCGCCATGACGCGGCCAATATCGCGAGATTTGTCCAATGCCACAACCTCTGTGGCTCTTTTTCTCTGCGCGCCGAAAAATAAACATCATCATGCCAACGGCATGATGCATTATGTCACACAGAGAGGGTTTTAATATATCGCACAGAGACACAGAGACATAGATATAATGAAAAAAATACTAAAGATTCAGATTGGCCAGTCTTCGCGTCCTTGGCGCTCTCGGCGGTGCAAAGGCGTTTTATTCACCGCAAAGGGCGCGGAGGACGCCAAGAACCGCCAAGCATATTGGATAGGGACCTGCCCAATCGCCGTGACGCGGCAAATATTACGAGATTTGTCCAATGACAAAACCTCTGTGTCTCTTTTTCTCTGCGCGCCGAAAAAAAGCTTTCATCATGCCATCGGCACGATGCCTTAATCCGCACAGAGAAGAGTTACGATCTCGCGCAGAGCCTCGGAGCCGCGGAGAGAATTAAAAAAATATGAATAATAAGATACGCAAGTCTTCGCGTCCTTGGCGCTCCCGGCGGTGCAAACTCGTTTTCCTCACCGCGAGGTTCGCAAAGCTGACAGTGGAAATATTGGGTATGAGAGTGGCCCAGCGAGCCGCCGGGCTTGTCCCGGCGGGTAAAAAATTGACGCATCCCTGCGCGACATATCGCTGCGCCCTCCTTGCACCCTGCACCCCCGCGCGTTATGTTGCCGATTGTTGATTCCAGTTTTGAGGCCGATGGATGGTCGCATTTGCTGAAAATGAAATTCTCACGGGCGGTAGCAGATACAACGCCGATGCCGAAACGCAGAATTATTATGTGCGGAACCGGTATTATTTGCCGACGCTTGGCCGCTGGCTTACCCGCGACCCGATCGGTTACCAAGGCGGAATCAATCTTTACGAGTACGTCCAAAGCAGCCCGGTGGGGAATGTGGATGGGGAGGGGCTGCGCCGGATCAGCTTCGCATTCGATGCGTTTATAAATGGCAATCGGCGGGGCCATTGGCTTCACCAGCCGGGAACCGGCATCCCCGCGTTGAAATATATCGGTGACCCAAATCGGCAGGTCATGACCGATTGGCGTGGCTTCGGCCAATTCAACGCACGGGGCGGGCCCGGCGGCGATGGGAACGCCCGGCTTTATAGCTACGGCTGGATCGACAGCTGCGATATCGGGCACCTGAGGGCGGGTGATTATTCTGCCCGGAGTGGCGACGGGCTCTCTGAGAGTAGGCTTGCGAGCAATCATCGGTCGGTCGAGACCGGCCGCGCCCAACCACGCTCGTACTTCAGCCATCTCAACTGGTCCCACTGGAATCTAACAGGAATGATGCCGGGCCCGACTTGGGATTCCGTCCCCTACAAAGTGATGGACGTGTCTGCCTCCGAGTCCCGCGTGCTTTTCAGCGTCTACGCGAGCTTTCCCCTCTCCCCCATTGCGCCCTCAATCGAGTATAAAATCGCCTTTGACTTTAAGCGGGCCAACCCGACATCCGTGAACGTCACGCTTTCGGGCGAGCGGACACCGTTTCCGGATTTCGAGGGCTATATCAACGGGCAACTGGTTTACCACGCCGAATCCCCCTCACAGGGGCCGGGTTTCGGGAACTTGGGTGCCCTGTCGAGCTGGGTCAATATCCCGCCAACGGGCTTGGGGGTACAGGGATGACCGCTGCGAGTGGCCCGGTACCCGACGGCCCGCCGTGCGAGCGATGGATGCTGAAGTGCATATGGCGTCCCGCCGTGGCCTCTATCGTTCTCGGGGCCGCTGGGTACGCGCCGTTTACGAACTACGCGGTGTTATTCCTCTACCGGCTCGTGCCACCGCTACTTTGGCTCTGGCGCATCGGGCCTCACTGCTTCGTCGGTTGGCGCGCGCCCCTCTGCGGCCTCCTTTTTCCGGTCTATTATCCGCTGCCGACTGCGTCTGCCATCTTGGCGTTGCTGGGGATCAGGCGGATTCGAAGGTACGGCTTGCGGCTCTGCGCGATGGGCGTGGCGGACAGGTTCTTTGCGACCGCGTGGATTTTCTGCGTTGCCGCACTCCTGCTATCGGGCGTGAGGCTGGTGGAAGTGTACGTCGGAGGGCTTTGGAGCTATTTACTTTGGTAGGGCCCCTGCTTACCACATACGCGATGGCAGCGGCCAAAAACCGCGTGTTGCCGGAGTGCAGGCCAGTACAGTTGGGGTGGCCTCGTGGAGAATACGATGGGCAACGAAGTTGCAAGTTCGCCTTATTTAGCCAGCAGGCAGGCTTGGTTTTGGCCAGCGATGGCGCTGTTACTCGCCGTATTCAACGGCCTTACCGCGGCCACCACAGGCGGACTCTCAGGTTACCTCGGATTTTTAATCGCGGGCGCTGCGTGGGCAATCCGCCGCATTTCGGGCCACCACGTGCCAAACGTTCAGGGGGTCCCGTTCCCAAATCCGTTCCCGCCGGGTACGGAGGCGGCTTTTGGTATCGGCGCGGTTTTTGTCTTGTCGCTGCTGGTGCTGCTATTGGCGGCGGGCGTCTACATCCGAACCAGCAGGGCCGGGCGTCGCGCCCCGGCGGGTGCCGTTCACTTGGATTTCGCGCTGCGCCTCGCCAAGCTCG
>JAKAYZ010000053.1 GCA_021816165.1 Planctomycetota bacterium
CCGTACATCCAACCCTTGCTGTTCCGTGGTGTAACTGGCGAACATGGCCAATTGCCGCCGCATCATTCTCCCAGCCGGGCTATTGTCGGTGGGCTGGCTGGTGGAGATGAACGGAATGCTGTATTCCGATTCCAGCCTTTCAAGTTCAATGTAGTCATAGAGATTCCGGGCCGCCCGATCCACTTTGTAAAATAGCAGGACGTCTATCTCGGCGGCGTGTTCCATGGCGTAGGCAATAAGTTCTCGGAAGGTTTTACGTTCATCCCGCCGGGTGGCTGTTTCGGCGATCCGGTAAAGCTTCGTAATGCTGCCATCGTGCCGCTGCGCATAAGCCCGCAAAGCATCTTCCTGTACGTCCAGTGAAAAGCCTTCACGTTCCTGTTCCCGACTGCTGACCCGTGCCAATGCTACATACCGTTTCATGTTTGTTGACCCCCGACAAGACCCCAAAGAGATTACCAACATTCAATAGAATGCCAATAGCATCCTTGGCCGTCAAGGGTTCACTGTAATAGGGCTGCCAGACACGTAGCGTCTCGGCAATCAGATCGGCGGTTATCCAAGCAGGTAAACCGACGGGCACAGCCCGCGCGGTGGCGGCATCAGGATCAACCCGCCGGTCAACCGGTGCGTTGAGCACCCTGTCTTTGGAGAATCCATTTATGCGTTGCATGACCATCCCACCGCCAGTCGGCGCAAACATCCGTCTATTGCTCCGCGTGAAGTCAACCCGCAGGCCCACGCGAATAAGGTGGCCGCCGGAAAACATACAAGTCCAGTCGGACCACCCTAACATCATACGAACACAGTATGGCACTGTCATTATCAAAGTCAATGTCATTATTAAATACAATTAGCGTTGCGCTGCTATGCAGCCTGATGCGCAACTTGCCGAGGGGTGGAGAGCTATGTAAACTTTGTCTCTTATGACCAAGCGAAACAAACCAGTAAAGGCCGCCAGGAACGTCGGCAAGCCCTTGACCGTCCAGAGAACGTACCGGTTCAATACCGAACTCTTTGAATCCTTTGAGGAAGATTGTGCCCGGCACTTGGCCAATCCCAAGCTGGTACTGGAGGCGCTGATTCTCTATTGGCTGGAAGGCGACGCCAAGACCCGCAGCGCCATCGCCATGCGGCACCGCCAACGGTTTGGATTGTCATCCCAGGACGAGTGATTCGCCCCTCGGCATCGGCTCCTATCATTACCAAGACGCCACGCCGCGGCGACGTTCCAACCGGCGGCATCAATCGTGTCATTACCGTGCTTTGCCCTCGGCTTGCGCCGGGCAACCGTCGCGCCCTCGCTATGTTCCACTTCGCTCCGTCACGTCGGATTGCTCCGGCTCCAACCGGTGCCAAGCACTGGCCGAAACACACTCCAGACCGCCCGCCTTGGCTTCCCGCCCCCTGACGTGGAAGGCCAAGGTGGGCTATGTTGTTGGCACAACCGGATCGACGAGGGGGATGGTTTTGGCTCGCTCCATGGCACCGACAAGGTGGCGTTCCGCACCGTTGCGCGCCGTCCCGTGTTGGCAGATGGCCACGCCACCAAGAAGAATACTTGCGCTTTCCCGCGCAGGCTTTTCGCGTTGCTTGTATCGCGGTTCAACGGCTCCCGGCGATGCCGACTGGCCGCGGCAACAGGCTGTCAAGCAGGCCCTATTTTTTCCCGGATCAGGCCGTCTGAACAACCGCCAAGGTTCCCCGAAAACGCGCCCACAGTGCGCTCCGCGAAACCCCAATAGCCTTCCTCGCCCGGTTCCCCAAGCCGTCATTTTTCATGTTGAGCCGGACCAAATAACAGCGCATTGCCAAGCCAACCGACGCCGCCGTTACGCCCACCTCCGGACGGTAACTCTACTCGTGCGCAGCCCGGCCAACGGCTTGCGCCGAAGGTTCACCGCACTGCCAATGCGCTCTATTTTCGCGCCGTATCGGTGCGCGCTGAACGTCTGCCAAAATGACAAATGACCGTCCGAAGGGCGCATCCCGCGCAGCGCAGATTCCCCCTCCCGGCAACATTTGAAAGCTCGGCCCTGCAAGGTTTACACCCTGGCCGGAGGTGCCCATCAACTCCCAATTCCCCCTGCACCGCATGCCATAGCCGCCGCAGCATTTCGCACCGAGTGCCCCGCTTGCCCGCTCTTGCCCAGTTGATTGGCAACGTCTCAAAACCATCCCAAAGCGTTGATTTCAGCGATTGGAAAGTGGAAGGCAGGATAAAGGAGTTGGAACCCGGATTTTTGTATCTGCTTATTTTACCAGCACTTACAGGGAACCCAGTGTGTTTTTGTGGGTTCTTCCAGGTTCCATTTGGTTGCTATTGGCTGCCGGAAGCGTAACGCGGCGTATTACAGCGTACTGGCGTGATCATGAACGCGTTAAATTATATCCACCGCAGTTTTGCGGGCGAACCACGGGCCAAGTTGGCGATAGGCGCTTTTGCGTCCGGCGGCGCTGCTCATATCCGGCATTGACTGGATTAATCCAATGTTCGTCATCCTTGCGGCACTACCTCGTAAGGCCGATCGCCGTGCAAGCCTACCGTGGCTCACGGTCTTATCCAGAAGGTTCCCTGACCGCCATCTGTTTTCTTTCTTGACCGGATAGATAGTAGCGCGTTATCGTTGCCTCGTCGCCCCGATGTTGGTGACGCGCCCCAAGACTGCGGCAGCTCATTCGTAGCCGCTGGGCGGGGCGCGACAGATCATATTTTCTCGACGGAGCGCGCGTGGAACAGTTCACGGAATTCCTCAGCTACGCATTGGCGTCCATGGGCTTGGTGATTCTGGTCGTTTGGCCGGAAGACGGGCCGGGTGCGTTCGTGCGGGACAAGCTGCTCAGAAAACTGCTCCCCAGACCCGCGCACGGCGTATTGGATTGTTACATCTGTTTTGGTTTCTGGACGGGACTGCTTTTATCGGTTCCCTGGTGGTTCATGTACCGTCAGGACTGGATTTGGTTTGGCTGCCTGATGATCCCGGCGGTGTTCTGGCTGGTCATGGGGAAGTGGAAATAGCTGTTCGTAGTGGTTGCCTGAACCGGTGTGGGCGTGCGTACACATTCTTGACCGGATGGAACCATCTGGCACCGGAGGTGTCACGGAAGGTGGTCGGCGGCCAGTGCATGGTTTGTATCGCGCCTGGTATAACGGCGGGCCTAAATCCCAGGTGGTTGGCCAATGTGCCAGCGCGAAATTCACACCAGGCGTTTGGCATTCGTCTAGCTTGGGCAACGCGGTTCAGTGCCGCATGCGACCAGAATATTCCCGCCAGTGGGCGAAGTCCCATTCCGAAGTTCAAAAGCCCGTCATGCGTATCCCCGTGCCACCGGGCCGCCCACCAATCCGGCTCCGTTTTTAGATCGACAATATCGGCGGCTGCGACGTCAGAGTTCCAGACATCACGGTAGAAGTTTTGGGCGGTACAGTTGGGCAGGATATCGTACTCAAAGAAGATATAACGTCGGGCACTGGGGCGCTTGGGGCTGAGGAACCAGCGGTAGTATATTTTGTCACACTCCGAATAAGGGTCGACGATGGGCCAGCCGTAGTCGCTGTCTAGGCGTGCCACATCCACGGTTCCGGGGATAGCTGAGTGGTTCATCTGGTAAGCAATCGGAATCACCAGGTCGCGCGGGTGCAGTCGGATTAGCCGTTGGAAATGATCTTGCGCCGCCATATTCAACGGCCCGTAATGAAGGAACAGGATGGCCAGCTCGTCCATGCAGTTTTACCCCTGATCGGCTTTACTTCCGGATGGTATAACCATTTGCCCGTCCGCGTCGCCGATACTAAGGACGCCGCTGAGGCGCCGCCCCTGCAACGCGTGTTGGTCGAGCGGTGCCCGCGCTTTGTTTGGCTCTTGGCTGGCCGAAATGGTCGACGCCACCCAGCTCCGCCCTTGCTCGGTATGATGGCGAATATTCCTCTCTTGGGCCCAAGGGCCGTCGGTTCGGCGGGCACGTCACAGTTTAGCCCCGGATTGCGTTTCACAAAAGATATTTTCCCAGAAAAACTCGAACAGAAATCCGATGTGCAGATTGTCAAACCGCCGCCCGGCCAGCTGAACCTCTACCAATTGGGATAGGTCGTAGAGTTCCTGGTAGTAGCTTTTGGGCTGGCGGTGGATCAGGCGGCGGGAAACCGCGAATTGCGCCCCCCATGTGAAGCGGTAGTTGCTGATATCCGGATTGCGGCCCAAACGGCGCAGAAACTCAGCCTTAACCGAGCCGTCCACCGTCTGATCCGGCCACCCCCAATTCACAACCTGCTCCATGGTTTGGTGGTAATTGAAATCCGTCGTAAAATCCTCCTCTACGGCGGCGTACCGGCAAATGGGCAGCGGGCGGTGGAAAAACGGATCCCCCTGCACAAAGAACGTCTTTTCGGCCAGAGAATCGTAGCGATGCATAATGTGGTAAAGGTAGGTGCCGTATTCGCGCCCGATGTTGGGAAGGGAGATAAATCGGCGGTCGCCGGGGTCTTTACAATAAATCGTTGCATTATCCGGAAAGCAATCCGCCCACGCCACATCTTCCTTGTATTTGGCGATGGCGATCTCGAACTTGGACCGGTCCATCGGCACGGGCGGCTGCGGTTGCAGGCTCACGCGGCCGGGCCCCGCCCCGGAATCCTCGGACGCATTGCACCGCCGCCGCAACATTCCGGGCCGCCAGCGCTGATTCGGCAACGCTTGGAAATTTCCGGTGGTCATTTGCCCGGCAGACCAGTTCCAGACGGTTCCCCCGCAGAGCACCGCGTCGGGAAAGTTCGGGAGTCGGCTCCAACGTCGCACCCGTAGAGTGTGCAGGTCGGTATAAATGCCGCCGTTGGGGTGGAACACGACATTGCGCGCCAACTCCCGGCCCACCGGGCTTACAAGGCGGTAATTACGCGGCGCCCAGGGATCACTACCATCCGCTGGCTTCGGCAACTCAACGTGTGTAACAGCTTGGGACATGGCAGAATCTCCTTTTTCAACGTTCATCCCGGCACGGTTGCAACCACCGACTTGCGCGGCTTGCGCCGGGCCTAGTTCCGCCTCGCCGATCATGTAACTTCTTCGCCTTGCCGAGCGATGGTGCGCCATTGCGGTGCGTTCGCGTTCCGTCATGGCAAGAGCCGATCCGATCACTTGATGCATATCATAGTATCGGTAGTCCCCCAGCCTGCCTCCAAAGAGGACATTGGCTGGTGCCATACGGCGGTATTCCGCCAGGATCACCTCGTTGGCGGAACTGTTGATCGGATAATATGGTTCGGACGTGGCGCTCCACGGCACGGGAAATTCGCGTGTGATGATAGTGTGAGGCCGCCCTCGGCTTGCTTGGGGCATGAAGTGCTTAAACTCGGCCACGCGGGTAAAGGGCACATCAGCATCGCAATGGTTGACGATCGCACCGCCCTGAAAATCCTCAATGGGAAGGTCCTGTGTCTCAAATCGCAGCGTGCGCCAGTCCAGTTCTCCCCGGCTGCATCCAAAGAACCGATCGATCATGCCGGTGTACACAATTTTCGTCGCCAGGCGTTCCAATGCGGTGCGGTCCGCAAAAAAATCCGTGTCAAGGCGAACCTCGACGCCGGCGAGCAACTTCTCAAAGATGGCTGTATAGCCGCCGGTAGGGATTCCCTGGTAATTGTCGTCAAAATAATCATCGTTGAAATTAAGCCGGATCGGCAGGCGCTTGAGTATGGAAGCGGGCAACTCACGCGGGTGCTTCCCCCACTGTTTTTGGGTATAGCCGCGGAAAAACAACTCATAAATATCGCGTCCCACCTGGGAAAGGGCCCACTCTTCGAGGTTGGCGGGATTGGCAATGGGTTCACGCATAGAATCCAGCTTCGCCCGCGCCTGTTCCGGAGTGGTGACTCCCCACACCTGATGCAGCGTGGTGAGGTTAACAGGCAAGGAATAGAGCCGTCCCCGGCAGCACGCCTTGACCTTATGCCGATAGGGATGGAATTGGGCAAATTGGCCGACGTAATCCCATATCCGCCGGCTGTTGGTGTGAAAAATGTGCGGGCCGTAGCGGTGTACATCAATGCCGCCTACACTCTGGGTAAAGCAGTTGCCCGCGATGTGGTTGCGTTTATCTATGACCAGGCAACGGAAGCCGGCGTCGGTCATCTCACGGGCAAAGACCGCACCGAACAAGCCCGCGCCAACGATCAGGTAGTCAAATCTCGGCATGATTTTCTTCCCGCTTAAAATATTTCTTCTCGTCCGCTTGACTGAACCGGACGGATGAATTATAAGCACCGCTACGGTATATTAACAAGCGGAAGCTACCATGTTCGTAAATATATCAGCTAATCCACTTTATCGCACAACCGCAACGGCGGCGCTCCTGCGGCATGGGGGCAAAGCGCCGGGGGAAAATTCGAGCCCAAGCGACAAGCATATCCGCATCCCGCCAGCGGTAGCGCGGTCGGGGGAAGCTGGTTTTGTCTCTCCGCCGTCCGAGCGTCAGGCGCTAATGCGCCAGCGGGAGGCGGCGGCACGCGTTGGCCTTTCGGTTCGCAGAGGTTGTTGTGCGGGGCGGCGTTTGCGGGGCTAACTCCTGCAAAATCAATGGCGGCGTGGCATGGAAATCGACGGGAGGGGAGAATTCGGATCATGGGGGGGGCGAACTGGAAGGCCGGCGAGGCGTAGGGCGGACGCATTTCGGCGGGGCGTTTTAAGAATTGGAGAAAACGACTTATGAGTTACCAGCCAAACAATCCATACAATCCAACGAACCCTTGCCCCACGTGCCCTTGTCCGTTACCGCTCGGCGGTGCGGGTGGCGGTGGCGGTGGCGGTGGCGGCGGTGGTGGTGGCGGCGGTGGTGGAGGAGGAGGAGGTGGTGGTGGCGGCGGTGGCGGCGGTGGCGGTGGAGGAGGTGGCGGCGGCGGCAACGGAACCGGCCCGGCGATCGGTGCCGGCGGCGCACCGGTGGCCATTCGCGGTACCGGCGGCACGACTACGGGACACCCGACGCCCTTGGGAATTGGGCATGGTGGCACTGTCGGAGATCACGGCGGTGGCCATGGCGTCCGATCGTTGCCGCCAACACCGGTTGGCGGGCACCGGCTGGGCCGACCCCTTGGCATCGGTTCCGGAATTAATCCCGGCGGTCCCATGCAGCATTCCCACGGAGGTACGGGCGGTTCAGGGGGCGGTTCGGGAATTATGCCGCAGCCAGTTCCGGCGCAGCGCGGTGGCGGCTCCGGCGGGACTGGCACCCAACCGGTTGTCGGCGTCACGGCGAGGCCGCTTGGCACCGGTGCCAGCAGACCCATCCCAACGCTGGCGGCCGGAATGCCGGGCGTTTCGCTGGGCAACGGCCAACTCACCTTCACGATTGATCTCATGTCGCTTGCCGCGTTGGGCCAGGGCGCATGGTCGCTGGATTTGAATTACCTTTCCGGAGCCGGATTGGATTCATTGCTGGGAATTGGATTCAACTTCACCCAAGGTTCGGTGCTCAGCACCGTCCCCGGCGGCGTGCAGATCGTCAGCGGCGCCAACTCATTGGAGAGCTTTACAGCCTTGGGCAGTGGCCAATACTCGTCAGCGAGCAATAACACCTCGTCCACGCTTGTCCGCCACAGCATCGGATTGGTTACTGAAACGTTTACGCTTACCAGCGGTGACGGTACCGTGGCCACTTATTCCGGAATAAATTCGCTGGTCGCCGTGCCGGGCAGGCTGCTCGCTTCCGCCGACCGTTACGGCAACACCCAGAGCTTTACTTGGGCGACGGCTGGCGGCGTCGCGCAGCTCACGAGCGTGACGGACAGCTATGGCCGCACGGTCAGATACAGCTATTACGGTTCGGAATACCGGTACAAGCTTCAGCAGGCCACGGACTACCTTGGGCGGCAGGCTAATTTTCAATATGATTCCGCAGGGCACCTGGTCGCTGCGGTACTGCCGTCCATCAACAAGGCCGCAGCGGGCAACGCCTTCCCCGGCGGCACGGCCTATGTATTTCAATACGATGTAAATAATCCGCGTCCGCAACGCCAGAATGATCTCATCGCGATATGGTACCCCAATGAGGTGCAGCCTTATCTGAACGCCACGCCCGGTTCCAGTGGCTTTCGCACTGTGGATGTGGCTTCTATTTATGCCTCCGCCACGCCGCGCTATCAAATATCCTATGGCCAGGATCCCACCGATACGGATATGTGGGGCCGGGTAGCCAGCGTGACCGCAGGCGGTGGGCCGGAAAGCGGCGTGGGCGGCACGGCTACCTATATTTATACTTCCAACCCCGCCGATTTGCCTACCAACATCACCAACGCCTACGATCCCATTGTGTTCCGGGCCATCGCCACCGACCGCAACGGCAACCAGAGCACTTCTGATTTCAACTCCAATGGGATGCCTGTGCGCGTC
>JAKAYZ010000054.1 GCA_021816165.1 Planctomycetota bacterium
CCTCTGTGCAATTCGTAAAGGAGAATTCAATGGTGGCTGACCGCAGAAAACTCCCTGGTTCTGTTTCCGTTTCGCGCCGAAGATGGCTGGCCGCAACCATGCTTGCCGCCGCCGCGTGCGGGGGCGTATCGACCGCCCACGCCGCCATCGTCACCCCGCAGCACGTCGTCGTGGTAATTGAGGAAAACAAATCTTACAGCCAGATCGTAGGCGATACCACCGATGCGCCGTACATCAACAATACCCTCATCGGGCAGGGGGGCCTGCTCTACAGCGGGTCGTATTCGCCGGAACATCCCAGCCAGCCCAATTATCTCGATCTATTTGCCGGCGGCGATCAGGGCATTACCGGCGACTATTTACCATCTTCGCCCCAGTACACCGAACCGCTCAGTTCACCTAATCTTGCCGCCCAGCTTATTAATAAAGGGTACAGTTTTCAGGAATACAACCAGACATATTCCGCTATTGATAACACCACCAACTATAACCAGGCCACGTACAATCCCTACGCCGGGCAAAGCAACCTCACCACCGCCCAAGCGAACGACACCTATGCCCGCAAACACAACGCCGTGGTCAATTGGGTTAACCCCACTCTCACAAATGTCTCTGGCAATCAACTTCCCTTGTCAACCATGAGCGGATTCAGCCAGTTTCCAACCACGGCCAGTGGTTACGCCAATCTGCCGACCGTTTCCTTCGTCATTCCCAATCTACAGAACGACATGCACAATGGCAGCATCAATGCCGGCGATACATGGCTTTCGCAGAATATGAACGGTTACCTGCAGTGGGCCAAAACCCACAACAGCCTGTTGCTGGTCACATGGGATGAAAACAACTACACCCTTCAGGATAACAATCACATCGCTACCATCATCAACGGTGATCCGTCGCTGTTTCAGGCCGGCAATTCGCAGCAGGTATTCAACAGCTACAGTGTGCTGAGGACCATCGAAGATATGTATGGCCTCGGCTATGCCGGAAACGCCGCCAGCGTGCAAGACCTCGCCACCAACGCTGCCGGGCAGCTTGTTGCCACCCCGGAACCCGCATCGCTGGCCTTAGCTGTCGTTGGCCTTGGCCTCATCGGGCTCAATCTGCGAAAGGGCGCAGGGCGCAAAAATAAAATGTCTTAGGCAATCGGATGAGAGGGCAAGCGGTAATAATTGTATTGTGATTATGACAAAAATTAATTTTTAAGGAGTTCAACCATGTTGAATCAAAAAAACAACCGCCGCTTGCTGAAAGCCGCATCGATATTCGGCACCGGCCTTGAGGCCCGCCTTTCCGCCTACGCGGCGGTAGGTCTGTCCATGATGGCTGCCGGGGCGGCCAGCGCCGGTGTGCAGTACACCAGCCTTAATGCCCCCATGACCACCCTCACCCCTGGTGGTGAAGCATTTATCAGTTTCGGCGGGAAAAATGCCTTCCTCGGCATGATGACATCCCTCAACCGCATCTCCGGTGACGCCAGCGTGACCTTCTCCGGCTTTACGCCCGGAACCGACGCCGTCACCGTCGCCGCCTCTGCCAACGGCGGTGCGACCTCCACGCTTGATTTCCTTGCCGCAGGCACGCAGGTTGGTGGCACTAATAACAGATTCGTATTCGCCACCGGCGGCTACAACAGCACCAACGTCGTTAAAGCCGGTAATCATGAGGTACTTTACACCGGCCTGCGCGCCACCAGCGATGGCAAAAATTTTTACGGCTGGGCGGCGTTTTCCTTTAACACATCGACCGAGCCCAACACCAATCTGGTCGATTTTAATTCCAAAATTCTCGGCTATGCGTTTGAGACGACTGCCAATACGCCGATTACGGTCGGCGATACCGGCGGCGCGTCACTGTCCGCCGCCGCTGCGACCCCTGAACCAACCACCCTGGCAATGCTTGCCTGCGGTGCTGCAGGTGTCGCTGCATGGCGTCGTCGCAGGAGTATCTCCCAGTGATCGATCGATCACCTGCGCTTACCCCGGCGGATGTCGCCTCGCAGCGGCATCCGCCGGACGGCGTCATTACAGTCGTTTCCGGCCTGCCGCGGTCTGGTACATCTTTATTGATGCAGATGCTCCATGCTGGTGGTATGCCTGTTCTTATCGATGATCTGCGCCCGCCCGATCAAGCCAATCCACTTGGCTATTTTGAACTCGAGGCCGTCAAGCAGACGCGTCAAAACCCTGCCTGGACCACTCATGCCGCAGGGCGGGCCGTCAAAGTAATCTATCGGCTTCTGCGAGACCTGCCGCCGTCACTTAATTACCGCGTCCTGTTCATGCGACGCGACCTCGATGAGGTTGTTGCCTCGCAGCAGGCCATGCTTGGACGCCCACCGATGGCACCGCTCGAGCGGCAGCGGCTCGTCGGTGTATTTCATCGCGAATTGACGGAAGTGGACTATTGGCTCAATTCCGCCCGGCATATTCAATTGCTTAATATCCGCCATGCGGAACTTATTACCCAGCCACAGGCGCCAATTTCCCGGATATGCAATTTTATTGGCCGCCCACTCGACCAAGCCGCCATGGCTGCGGCGGTAAGGCCGACACTCCATCGACAGCGTCCGGAGCGTCTGCCGCCATCAGGAAGTTTTCCTGACCAATAGGCTGCGGCGTGCCGCGTCCCATGCCACACCGCAAATTGGCCACCCAAACGTCCACGCATCCGCCGTTGGTTATGCGACCGCGTACCCCATTTTGTTGTGCCACCGCCCGCATGCGCCAACGCATCCACCGGCGATTCTACGACCGCATGCCCCATGTTTAGCGCCATCGCCGGGCGATGGGCGCTAATTGCAATGCCAAATTGCGGTCCCTGTGACAACAATGTCACACCCGCCACCCCATTTAGCCGCGTGCATGGTGCACGCGCGATGATGCAAGACCCATCCGGCCGCACCTGTTTTGATCCCAACGTGCACCAAACCCGGAACGCCGAACGATTATTTTTGCATTAACTACGACCATCAATCGGCCTCAAAACTGCAATCAATAGACCGCAATATGACGCGCGGGGTGCAAGGTGCAAGGGAGGCGCAGCGATATGTCGCACACGAATGCGTCATTGGTTAGCGCGCCGGGACAAGCCCGGCGGCTAAACGCGCCGTTCTCATACCGAATATTTTCACGGTTAATTTTGTGGACACTGCGGCCATTAAAACCCCTTTGCACCGCCGAGAGCGCCAAGAACGCGAAGAATTGCGTATCTTATTATTCGTATGGTTTTAATTCTCTCCGCGGCTCTGTGGCTCTGCGCGAGATCATAACACCTCCCTGTGCGGATTAAGGTATCATGCCGATGGCATGATGATGTTTGTTTTTTGTTGGCGCGCAGAGAAAAGAGACACAGAGGTTACGTCACCGGATCAATCTCGCGATATTGGCCGCGCCACGACAATTGGGCAGGCCCACATCCAATACGCTTGGCGTTTCTTCGCGTCCTCCGCGCGCTTCGCGGCGAATCAGGGTAACTATTTGCACCGCCGAGAGCGCCGAGGACGCGAGGACTTGGCGGAGCATTATGTCGTATCTTTTTAATCATCACTGCGGTTCTGCGGCTCTGTGCGAGATCATAACACTTCCCAGTGTGAATGAGGGTATCATGCCGATGGCATGATGAAAGTTGTTCACGTGGAACGCAGGCAAAACGAGACACAGATATTACCTCACCGGTTCAAACGCGGCGCCTTGCATCCAAGCATTGCCGGCACAACGCAGTTCTGATCTTCCTTGGACAGGCTCTCAGGGCGGCAGTGGCAGAATCTTTTCCATTGGCGGCGATTCGCCTGCCCGCACGACTTTACGAAGACATGCCACTACACCGCCCCGTACTGCTTTAGAAAATTGATCATGATCGGTTCGATCCGCTCCCGCAAATGGATGTTGGCAAAACCGGCCCATGCCAGCGGGGTGGTCACATCCAGCGGACCGTCCGGCACGCCCCCAAGTCCATCGGTAAGAATCACCCCCGCCTCCCGGGCAATCAGCGCCGACGCCATATCATAGGGATGCACACAGAGTCCCGGCTGCAATTGCAGGGCGCGATAAAAATGCAGACGCAGATCGGCATTAAAGCGGTCGTGACCCATGATTAATTCATAAAACTGGCCGCCCGTGCTGATGTACTGATCATCAAACACCATAGCCGAGGCTGCTTCACTTTCCCCAACGCATTGACGCACAATCAATTCCAACAGTTCGGCGGCGAGCACCTTGGTACCCGGAAAAAAACTGGTGACCGAACCAAATCCGTGCGTAATCTCGGTCGCTTTGCTTGGCGACATGGGTATCCGCTGCGTCTCCTCGGTAAGCAGATCATCGCGAACGGCCATGGCACCGCGCCCTTTACCCGCCCACAATACGTCGCAGCGGGTCAGGTGGCTGGTTGGTATTTCGGCCTGTAACGCAACGCTGATGTGGCTCAACCGTGTCTGCACGCCATGGTTGGGGGCCACGCCAGCGAGCACCCATGCTGATCTTTTATCAAACATCAAACCGCGCGTGCCATCTATGGGGTCGACTATCAACTGAAAGGTGGCGTCCTCCGGCATGGAACCGCGTGGAAATGCCATGGTACCTTCTTCGGTTTCGTCGCCGTCAATGCCCTCCGCTATCAGCAAGAAGGGAATTTCCTGCCCCCACTCCTCGCAGAATTTAATCAATACCGGTTCGACATGGTTATCAACGGCGTAAATGGTGTCGGCAACGCTGTGCCGATCAATATTCGCAAATACCAGTTGCTTCTCACGTGCCTCCAGAACGCGACTGCGAATGCGCCGTCCCAGCACACATAACTTTTCAACAAAATATTCCGCCTCACGGGGAAGCTGCCCGGTTTCAAACATTGCCGTTCGTCCTCATTTGCCTTCCGCGCCTTAATCTTCCCCACGTAAGTCCACACTCTCGGAATTCTCTGTTTGCGAGTGATTGGTGGCCAACGTCCTGCCCATTGCCCGACGCCAAGCCGCTTTGATCAGCGGCCAGAACGCGTAGAAATAGATGGCGATCAAGGCCGCTATCTGCGGCTGCCAGAGCAGAAACAAAATCAACAGGACGGCCCGCACCACATAGGCAAACGGCTTTCTGCCCCGCAAATATTGATTGATAACATGATCGTAAGAAACGTGGCTTACCATCAACAAGGCCACGAGTAACAGGATAATCGGCATGGTGTAAGGGAAGCTGGTAAGTACCCAATGGCTGATAAGGGGGGGGACATTGAAGGGCAGCACATGGGGTGCGCCGGGCTGCAATCCTTCAAAAAATATAACGCTTGCCGCCACCACCCCCGCTGCCCCCGGCGAGGGTAAACCTCGAAACGCCATATGCGAGTCGATATCGTGCTGCGTCATTGTATTGAAGCGTGCGAGGCGTAATCCCGCGCACGCCACATATATGGCCGCGATGATCCAAAAGAAACGCCCATCCATACTGTGCGCCAGTGGACCGATATGTCCATCATATTCCGGTCGCGTTTGCGATAGTACATGCCCGATCAACTTCAAGCTCAGAAATGCCGGAGTCACGCCAAAACTCACCACGTCGGCGAGCGAATCCAATTCTGCTCCGAAATCGCTGGTGGCCCGCGCCAATCTGGCCATCGATCCATCGAGCATATCGCAAACCATGGCCGCAAAGATTAAATAGCCCGCCATACTGAAATTGTTCATGAATGTGGTAGTCTTGCTGGGGGGTGCCGATGCGTAACCCAATGCTGCAAACCCGCACAATAAATTACCCAACGTGAAAAGTGTGGGCAGCACGGCAATCATTCGACGTGGCAGTTCCGAACCCCCGCCGGAAATGCCATCGGGTTCATGCCCACTGTGCTCGTCGTGGCTTTCAGTCATCACTGTTCATCACCGCATAATTTGGGACCCATCTACCCTTCAATCGGTGGTATAGGTCCTGCGTCCAATTCAGTACAGCATAACATGATAAACTTTTTCGTCGCGTTGGTGCATTTAACGGATGCTCCAACCTTGAAATTCTTTGCTCTCCGATTGTATCCAATACGGATAGACCTGTGAATTTTCGTGGGCGCGAGACAGCACCTGTATGCCATGGGTCATTGGCCATGCCGTAGCCGTGCGGCCGTGAAAGGTCCGAGAACGGCGGGCAAATCGTACAAATCCCCGGCCCCAAAGCACAGATGTCGGAGTGCGACTATACTATTTGCACACTAAATTTCAAGGGAGATGTGTCTGACCTCTGCGCCGGAAAAACCGCCATCTGCTGCTTGGCACCGCACACCCGCCACAGACCCGGCGGTATTTCTTGCGCTCGCTTTGGCGGCCGGCATCGCCATTGGCTGGAAGTGGCCGGGGGTGACGATATCCGCGCTGGCGCTGGCGGTGCTGGCGATGGTTTCATCCATGGTGATGATTCGGCGGTGGCCGTGGGGCAGCTTCATTTTGTTATTACTCACGTGCACGGCCGTCGGTGCGGCAAGGTTCAATCTTCAGCAGCGGCAGATGGCGGTCAACAACATCGGCCGATTCGCGCCGGCGACGGGTCGGGCACTCATTCATGCCCGGCTCCTTATTACATCCCCACCGCAGCATCGGCAGAAGCCGCCGGGCGGACCGCTATTTTCGATCGCCGGCGGCTACACCACGTTCACCGCCCGAGCCATAGCCTGTCGGAACGATCATCGATGGGCATCGGCAGCCGGGCGGGTAATCGTTCACGTGCCAAGTTGGCTTCCGGCCCTGCATGTTAATCAGCATGTGGAGGTATGGGGGTGGCTATCTCAACCCGCAGCACCGGCCAATCCGGGAGCATTCGATTACCGTGAATACCTGCGAACCCGTCGAATATTTTCTCAAATCGATCTCACTCATTCGGCCCAAATCAAGATACTTTCATCGCATCCATCCCTTTTCCCGCTATCCGGCTTTCTGGCGCAGCAGCGGGTGGAACTACGCCGCAGATTTTTGCATTCATTTGGTGCACACACGCTGGCTGGTAACGAGATGGTGGCATTGCTTCTGGGCTTTCGAGATCCGTCCATTATTAAAATTGAACGCGATTTTTCCCGATGCGGAGCCGCCCATCTTCTGGCGCTTTCCGGTTTGCATGTGGCACTGATCGCGGAAGCGATCTGGCTGATTTTGCGCTTGTTAATTAAATCGCCTCGCACGCGTGCTGGTGTGACATTGCTGCTGGTATTGGCCTATATGCTGGTAACGCCGTGCGGTCCGCCGGTGGTTCGCGCAGCGCTTGGCACCGTACTGGTGTTGCTGACCATGCTCATAGGCAGGCCAGTGCGCATAACAAATATTCTTGGCGTAACGGCGTTGGTGGTTTTGCTTTGGCGTCCGGCCGAATTATTTGACGCTTCATTTCAATTAAGTTTTCTCGTGACGGGGATGCTGATTGTTATGGCACCGCGCTTCTATTCCGCGCTGTTTGGCCCTTGGCTTGCCCGCCTGACCGACATAGCCAACGCATCGCAGAAACGAATTGACAGATTCAGGTTCCGCCTGGCCGCATTTGTCGCCGGAACATTAACGGCCAATCTTATCGGTACCATGGTATCGCTTCCATTGGTGATGTATCACTATCACCAAATTACCCCATGGGGTGTGGCGACCGGTCTGTTATTGTTTCCCTTCGTCTGCGCGGCATTGATCACCGGACTGGTGCAGTTATGCGTGGCTGCACTGGTACCGAGTCTGGCCAAAATAGCGGCGGTGATTGCTACCCCCTGTGCCGATGTTCTGGCGTGGAGCGTGCATCTGCTGGCGCGATTGCCGGGCAGTCAGTTCGTGGTACGGGCACCCTCGCCGGCGTGGATTATTAGTTTTTACGCTTTGCTTATGGTGTGGGTACTCCGGCATCATCTGCGGGTAAATCGCAAGGCGATCGCCAGTGCCGGTGGCGTACTGACAGTGGGCGTTCCATTATTGGCGTTGGTGCAGTCGCATCCGTCCCAACTGAAAATTGCAGTATTAAGCCTGCACAGTGGCAATGCGGTGTTGCTGCAGAGGGGCCATAACTGGCTTTCACGGCGGGCGTATGTCATAGATGCCGGCACGGCCGGCTCGGCCGCGATTTGCAGTCGGAATATTCGCGAGGTATTAAAAGATTGGGGAGTCTCCGACTTAGCCGGTATATTTCTGACTCAAATAGATTCGCTCCACGCTGCGGGGGCGTTACCGCTCCGCGCCGCCTACCCGCACGCGTCCCTTTGGATCAACGCCGCTGATTGTCGCACCACCGGCGCATCCCGCTCCGTCAGGCAATTTCTCCGGCAAATAAGGCATGGTGGACGCGTCCATGCCTT
>JAKAYZ010000055.1:0-1997 GCA_021816165.1 Planctomycetota bacterium
CGTCGCGAAGCAGCGCCTCGGCGATCTGGTTCACCTTTTCGGTCATGGCGGCGCGGGCGGGGGCCATATCGGCATCGGTGAGCAGGTGTTCGATAACAAGATAGCCTTCGCGATCATAGTGCTCAATTTGTTGCGCAGTCAGCGTACCACAGTTCGGGTTACGTTCCATTGTTCATCCTCATCATTGGTGCGACCCATCGGCGACAGACCGCGCCTGCCAGCCCCAACGGATGGCAATGCTATCCACCACAATAGGCAATGTAAAGATAAGCCCGTTGCCTGCGGACTTCCTTATTATGCTCCTTACAACCCACTGGCCGAGCCGGCACGCCGGGTTATGCGAAATCTGGTACCGCCTGGCCGGCAAAAGCTGGCAGGTTTATCGGCTGATGGCAGAATGGTGCCCCGTGCCCAGCCAGAGGCGGATGACGCTGACCTGATACAGGGGGTTGGGCATCAGCGGACTCTTGCCGTTGCGCAGCACCCGACCAAAAACCTCTACCTCCTGCCCAGGAGAAAAGCCACTCATACGCACGGCCGGAGTCAGGACAAGCCGTCCACCGTATGGATCGTTACTGACTACCCCCGCATAGCGCAAGGTCCAATGGCCGTGCGACCCTCCGATGTGATTCAGCCGTCCAAAGACAATTCGATAATGCGGACTGTGCCAGCCCGGGCGTCCCGCCGGATACGGGTTTAAACTGCCGCATCCAGCCACGAAAAGAACCAGGCTCAAGGTTGTGGCTAGCAGAAGGAAGTTGCGGACCATGATTATTCAATCCTTTCAAGGGGCGCAGGGCCAGGTTCACGCAGCTTGACCACAGGTCGGCGTTCCGGGGCGTCAGGTGGTGTCGCCAATGGTGTGAACCATCAGACCATTGGTAGAGCCAGCGGTACCCAGGGGAGCACCCGCGACAATTAGAACGCGATCTCCGCAACAGGCCCAGCCGCGCTTCACCACCAAATCATCCACCATCATCGGCAGATCGTCAAAATGGGCGGGGATGTCTGTTTGCAGGGGCACCACGCCGTAGTACAAAGCCATTCGCCGCACGGCCGCCGCATCTGTGGAAAGAGCCACCACCGGAATGGCAAATCGATTTTTGGACAGCAATCTCGCGGACCCGCCCGCCTGCGACCAGACCACCACCAGGCGGGCGTCCATGTCACGCGCGATCAGCTTGGCCCCGTACGCAATGGCTGCGGTTTGATGCCGCATCATCTGGAGCAAGCGCGGCGGAGACCACTCGATATTGTTTTTGTCCATGTACTCTTCGGTTTTATCGGCAATTTGCCGCAGCATTTCCACCGCCGCCACCGGATGTTGACCGGTGGCCGTTTCGCCGGAAAGCATCACCGCATCAGCCCCGTCGAGAATGGCGTTCGCAACGTCGGACACTTCCGCGCGCGTGGGCGAAGGATGTTCGACCATGGATTGGAGCATTTGCGTGGCCACAATTACAGGCTTACCCGCATCCTGTGCGGCCCGTACCACCTGCTTTTGCAGCAGGGGCACCGCAGTCAGATCCATTTCCACCCCCATGTCACCGCGGGCCACCAGAATGGCGTCGGCGGCATTGGCGATGGCAACAATATCCTCAACGGCCTGCGGCATTTCAATTTTGGCGACCAGGGCGATATCCGCATGGCGGGAGTTGAGATAAGATCGGACCGATTCAACGTCCGCACTGCTGCGTACAAACGACAGGGCGAGATAGTCCAATTGGTTGGCAATGGCCCAGTCGATATCCGCCCAGTCCTTATCGGTGATGCTGGCAATGCGCAGGCGTGTGTTGGGCAGGTTGAGCCCCTTATTGCCCAGAATGGTTCCGCCGACAGTTACTTTGCAGCGAATGGCATCCGCTTGTTTGTCGATGACCAACGCGCGAATCATCCCATCATCAATGAGCAGTTTCTGACCGAGTTCCACATCATCAATGAGAACGGGGCAGTTGCAACTGAACACGCCGGCCATTCCCTGCACGGGCTGACGCTGA
>JAKAYZ010000055.1:2007-8257 GCA_021816165.1 Planctomycetota bacterium
GCACACCGGCTTCAACGACCGGCCCCAGGCGAAGCTTTGGTCCGCACAGATCGCCCATGATGGCCGGTGGAAAATCTGTGTTGGCAGCCCGAATCATACTGAGAACATGATTACGCTGTTCAATGGAGCCGTGCGAGAAATTGAGTCTGGCAACGGATATTCCAAGTTCACAAAACCGCGCAAACACGGCGGGTGTGCCGCTGGCAGGCCCAAGAGTTACAACCAATTTGGTACGAGATCGCTCCAGCATCATTATTGCGAACCTTTCGAAGCCCTTCGGCCTTTCAAACCCCTGCCGCCGCCCAATCCGCTCACGTGCGGGTTATCGGTTTTATCGCCGCAATGGAGAGTTCCTGCAACTGTCGCGTTTCCACCGCAGACGGAGCCTCGGTCATCAGGTCGGTGCCGCTTTGGGTTTTTGGAAAAGCGATGACATCCCGAATACTCGACCGATTGAGCATGAGCATGATCAGGCGGTCAAGCCCCAGAGCGATTCCACCATGCGGTGGAGCACCAAACTTGAGGGCATCGAGCAAAAATCCGAACTTCTTCCGGGCATCTTCCGGGGATATCCCGAGAAGGGAAAATACTTTGGACTGCACCTGGCTCTGATGAATACGGATCGATCCGCCGCCAATTTCAATGCCATTGAGTACAATATCATAAGCCTTGGCGCGTACTTTGGCCGGGTCTGAATCGAGCAGCGCCAGATCCTCATCGAGCGGCGCGGTGAAGGGATGATGTTTGGCGACAAAGCGTGCCGATGCCGCATCAAATTCAAAGCTGGGAAAGTCCGTCACCCACAGAAAAGCATGGCGATTCGGCGGAATCAAATTGAGTTGCCGGGCCAGCACCTGCCGCAGTTCCCCCAGCACGCGCCATCCGATCTCCTGCTTATCGGCAATTGCCAGCAGAATGTCGCCGTCATTGGCGGCGGTTTTTTCCCGCAAAGCCTGCTGAATGGCCGGAGGCAGAAATTTTGCGATTGGCCCCCCCATGGTGCCCGCCCCCGCCTCGCCACCGAGTTTCAGCCAGGCCAGGCCTTTGGCCCCCAGTCGTCGGGCTTCGTCGGTGAGACCATCCAACTGCTTGCGCGACAGCGCCGCTCCCCCGGGCACGGCTATCATCTTGACCCGCCCCCCCGCCGCGACGGCATCGCGAAACACCGCGAAGTCCGCCTGGGCCACCGTAGCACTGACATCGCAAAGCTCCAAGCCGTAACGCATGTCGGGCCGGTCGATGCCAAAGCGATCCATGGCCTGCTGCCACGTCAGGTGCAGGAAGGGAGCTTGAATTTCAATTCCCAGCGCTTCACGCCAGAGCCGCACGATCAGATTGGTAATCAGATCCATGACCTCCCGGCGGTCGACAAAGCTCATTTCCAGATCCAGTTGGGTGAATTCAGGCTGCCGGTCGGAGCGCAAGTCTTCATCACGAAAGCAGCGCGCGATTTGCATGTAGCGGTCCATGCCGCCCACCATCAGAACCTGCTTAAAAAGCTGCGGGCTTTGTGGCAAAGCATAAAATTCCCCGGGGTGCAGTCGTGATGGCACCAGAAATTCGCGTGCCCCCTCGGGCGTGCTTTTATAGAGGATAGGTGTTTCGATTTCTAAAAACCCCTGGGAGTCACAGTAATCGCGCATTATTTTTGTCACACGATGGCGCAACATCAGGGCCTCGGTCATGTCCCGACGGCGCAGGTCCAGATAACGGTACTTCAGCCGCACGTCTTCATTGACAGGCTCATGCTGCACCGGCGAAAATGGGGTAGGTTCCGATTTATTCAAAAGCTCCACCTCCGCGGCGAAAATTTCAATTTCTCCGGTGGGCATTTTGGGATTAATGGCAGCAGCCGAACGTTCAACCACCCGGCCCTTGACCATCACCACATCTTCATTGCGCAGTTGCCGCCCCAGAGCGTGGGCGGCGGCATGTTCCGGATGAAACACCACCTGCGTGAGCCCTCCGCGGTCGCGCAGGTCCACGAATACTACGCCGCCGTGGTCCCGGTAGGATTGTACCCAACCCGCCAGCGTCACTTCCTGTCCGCCATCGGCTTTCCGCAAAGTGCCACAATCATGGGTGCGCTGCAATTTCACAAAGTTCCCTTCAAAAGGCCATTGGCCGCCCAGCGGCAACAAGTTTGTACTGAGGCTTTGAAACCCGCATAAGTTAAGGTCACCGGCCGGCAATCCATCGGCTCATCAACGGCAGAGCCGGCTCGCCCTGAAGCGAATAACTCCCGTAATCGCTGGGCTTGCCACCCGGCATCCATTCCCACAAAAACGCCCCGGCAAAGGTCTTCCCGGGCAGGCCATCCCAAGCCATGACAAACGACTCATAGGCCCGCAATTGTTCATCGGGATCCAACGGTCCGCTGCCGGTGTAGTTCCACGGCTCCACGATGGTGTCCTGAAGATTATACCACCCGATCTCGGTCAACAGCAGCGGACGGTGCATTTTAGCGGCAAAGGCCAACACCCGCTTTTGAATCGGACGCCAGCGCTGCACCAGAGTGGAGACGCTGTGGCCGGGGTGGTACGCCAGCCGCCAATACGAATTCATGGCCACATAATTCAATTCGTGCCAAATCAGGACTTGCTTGTAATGGTCCCAGTTGGCGCTGTAAATAAGCTTGCCTTTGAAAATTTTTCGCGTCATGCGGACGATGCGCAGCCAGCGGCCACGGAATTTTTCGGTTGAAAGCAACTCGCTGCCCACCGAAAAAATGGAACACTTTCCGGCAGCGGCGACGCGGGCGTAAGTGCGGATGTAGGCCCGATAGCCGACAAACCATTGGTGCCAGCTTTTGGGTTTAATGGTTCCGCGCCACTGATTCCCAGTGGCATGGTCCAGCAGAATAATGGGCATCAGCAGGGTGTGCATACCAAGCTGATGCGCATACAACAGCAGCTTGGTCATGGCTGTGGGCTTGGCGGTGAGATTCCAGTTGAGATACACGTGGTCGCTGTGTACGTTGTGCTGTCGGGCATCTACGACAAAACTAATCCAATGGCACCCGAGCTTTTGCAGGTGCTTCACCGAGCGGTAATACTTCTGGATGTTTTTGGGATCATTGATCTGAATGGCAAAGCCACGAATCGGCGGCAAACCTTTGAGCGGCAAAGGCACTGCGGCGACCGCAGCGGCTAAGTGTGCTCGATGGTGGGTGATGAGAATGCCACCGAGGAGAATTATCGCGATAGTCAGTCCGGCCAAAAAAGCGAGTTTACCAGGTTTCACGGCGAAGCTACGTCCTTTCTTAAGCCCGCTCCAACGGCGGACGACGCATTGTCTGGGAATACGGCGGAGCTTTCAAGAGCAGAACTGGGTGTTCAGCCGGTTGCCGCGCAGCGAGCTTCCAGGTACTCCAAAATCAAGTGCAGGATCACCTGATGGGCCTCCTGAATGGGCGCGGTGCGCTGGCTGGGCACCACCACGGATAAATCGCACAGACCCAGATTTTCGCCGCCACCTTTACCCAGCAAACCGATCACCCTGCCTTGAGCCTGGTGCATGGCGTGGGTGGCGCGAATCAGATTCTGGCTTTGGCCGCTGGAACTGAAAATGACCAGTATATCCTGAGGCGCGGCCAAGGCTTGTACCTGCCGGGCGAAAACCGTGGCAAAGTCCCAGTCGTTGGCAATGCAGGTTAAAGCGGTGCCATCCGAGGCCAGGCAAATGGCCGGCAACGCCCGCCGGTCCGGCCGCGAATATTTACCGGTAATTTCCTGGGCCAGGTGCATGGCCTCAGCCGCGGAACCGCCGTTGCCGGCCGTAAGCAGCTTGTGGCCGCCAAGCAGGGCATCAGCAATGGCAGCGGCTATCTGCTCGATAGCCGGAAGTTGGCTTTCCAGCGATGCAATGACGCGACTGGAATCGCGGATACAGTCCAGCAATAACGACCTCATGGCGCAAGGTGCTGCAGGGGGGATTGTGTTCACCGGTTCGATCTCCTTGAAAACAGCTTCCTGACAGGACATTCAGCCAGGCCCAATATAACCAGCGCCAACGCAACACTGATTCCCGTTGGCAGCCACCACGGCTGCAACACGGGCATGGGCGTATTTTGACCCAAGCCTGTGAATTGATACATCAACTTCGCATGCGACCACCAGAACCAGTTGAATCCCAAGGCCTGATCGGTGCCATTGAGCAACCATAGCACCGGACAGGCATTGACCGTCAGCCCCAATGGCCATTCAGCCCGCAGTTTGGCCAGGTCCGCCAGCAGCGGCATGAGCACCACCGGCAGCGCGAGCACGACCATGGCCAGCGTGGCCGTAGCCGCTGCCGCTACACTCGGTCCCAGCGGGCGCAGCAATCGTGCCAGCGCCGCACAGAGCAGGATCCACGCTGCCAGAATCGCCACAATGCGCAGCACCACCAGCATGGGAAGTTCGCCGGAGCTGCCGGCCGCAAAGACCAATGGCGGCACCAGAGCCAGCACCACCAAGCCGACCCCGACGGATAACGATGCGAAGTGATTGGCTTGTGCGGCAACCATAATCGCCGCCATGGTGGCAAAAAGCATCAGCAACATCAGCCATCCGGCCAGCATATCCGCCGGAGGCATGGAGGTGGCAATCCAACCGGTACCACCATGGACTGCCCCGGAAATGGCCAACCAGGAGCCGGTAGCCAGAACCACCAAGCCCACGGCGGGCCAGGCAGCACTGGCGGGTTCGCGCCGTAAAAAGGATAACGGATGGGAATTCATAGGTGGGGCATCTTACCAGAAATAGATCGGAACGTACCATATTCATGAAGATGCAGGTGGTGGAATCGGCATACCGCTGCGGCCGTCCGGAATGATTTTTATCACCCATCGGCCACCGAATGCGGGCAACAAAAAGCCCCTCCAGGTATTGACCAGCGCAGCATCAAGGGGTTTTAACCTTGGCGATTTGGAAGCGATCCTCATCCCGGGAATAGTGAAATATTTCTGCATAGCGGCCCCAATTCAGCAGGGTGTCAAACTGCGGTTTGGGCCGCTCTGTGGGCAGCACGCGGCCGATTTCATCAACAATATCCTTTTCCGACGGGCGGGAAACCGCATGAAAGACGGTCTTCTCCATCTCCTGTCTTCTCGCCGCTGACCAGAAGTACTGAAAAACAGGGCCGCACCGATCACCGCTGCGGCGCGCGGCGGGTGTCCTCCACACTTTTTTGGGGCGGCGCGGCGGCGGCACCAGCCGGTTTGACGGCGGGTGCGGATTGCGTTGTCGCGGGCGCAGTTTCAGATTTTCCGGACTTCAGCACGCGGGCAAAACTGGTGATGATGAGCGTCAGAAGAATCAGCAGGTAAATCCGCAAGGCCATCAGCGAAACCTTAACCAGCGGCGTCATTTTCATTCGTGGCATTGGGCACCTGTTCTTACACCGGCTCGTCACACGCGCAGACGACTCATCAACCCTTTGGTAATGTCATTGAAATGAATCACGCCCAGCAGATGGTCGTGGCGATCCACCACGGGCAGCATCCGAAAATGATATCTCAGGAAGAGTTCCGCCAGGTCGTCGCGCGTGTCTTCAGCCTCCGCGGTTACCGCCGGCGAAACCATTATATCGCCCAGCGTCCGGCTATCGCTCGCCAACACCAAATCGCGAAGATCAACCACGCCCAGCAGCAGTTTATCCGCCGGTTGAACCACGTATATATACGATATCGCTTCATGCGGTTTACCCGACCCCCGGATGGCGGCCAGAACGGCACCGACCGATGCTTCTTTCGGCAGGGCCAGATAATCTTCACTGAGCATGGACTGGGCGACGGATTCTCTTTGCGATAGGAGTTCTCCAATTCGCTGCGACTGCTCCGCGGGCAGCAGCCGCATCATCTTCACCGCGTCCTCATGCGGCAAAACGGAAAGTAAATCCGCTAATTGGGGAATCGACATTTCCTGCAAAATTTTTGTGGCCCGCTCCTGCCGCAAGTCGGCGATCAACTGACGCTGGGTGCGCGGCTCGGCCTCGACGAGGGTTTCCGCAGCGGTCTCCGGAGCCAGAGCGGAAAACAGGGCCTGCTGCTCCTTGCCGCTGAGTTCCTCCAGCGTGTCCGCCAAATCTTCCGGGGGCATTTCTTCAATCTGCTTGCGCGTGATGGATAACCGGACCGCATCCCGCGTCAGAGCATCTTCCAGGGAAAGCGGCTGCACATATTTCCAGTTGATGAGGTGCTCCCGTGCACGAAGTACCCGGGAAAGGCCCCACCGGCGCAGAAACCCATTAAATGAAATATCGACATGCA
>JAKAYZ010000056.1:0-3035 GCA_021816165.1 Planctomycetota bacterium
ACTCGCACAGGGAAGAGTTATGATCTTGCGCAGAGCCGCGGGGAGACAGAGAAAAGTAAAAAAATACGAAAAATAAGATACGCAAGTCTTGGCGTTCTTGGCGCCCATGGCGGTGCCAGCTCGTTTTATTCGCCGCAGTGATGGCGGGGCCATTCGCCAGAAATACATAGCGCTGGGATTGCCCGGTGTCTATACAAATGCGAAATTCGCCATCGTGCATTGTGGCCCATCCGCCAAATGCACCAACCACCGGCAAGGCCGCGGTAAATGTTTGCGAGCTACCATAAACAGCTAAAATCAGACGTGTAAAGCATAAGGCCTACCAGACAAGGCACACAGGGATTACACTTTATCCATGATTTTACTGATTGATAATTACGATTCATTCACCTACAACCTGGTGCAGCGGATTGGGGAGATATCCGCTGAAAAAGTGGAAGTGCGGCGTAACGACAAAATAACCATCACGGAAGTGGAACAACTTCAGCCGGCAAAGATTATCATTTCCCCCGGTCCGTGCACCCCGCGCGAAGCCGGCATCAGCAATGACATTTTGCTCCAGTTTGCCCCGCGCATCCCCATTTTGGGCGTCTGCCTCGGTCATCAATGCATTGGCCACTCTTACGGCGCGGTAGTTGAAAGAAATTGGCGTTTAATGCATGGAAAAACATCAGAGGTGTACCACGACAACCAAGGTGTATTCCATGGATTATCCAATCCGTTCGTGGCGGCACGCTACCACAGCCTCGTCATCCGGCCCGGGACGTTATCCGATGATTTTATGGTCACCGCCTGGACCAAGGAAGATGAAATCATGGGGGTACGCCACAAACAATGGCCGCTGCATGGGGTGCAATTCCATCCTGAGAGTTTTTTAACAGTTGAGGGACATCAATTATTAAAAAATTTTCTGGCCATTGAAGGCCCTTCGTCGTCCTGATCATCAACCAGCCGCCATTCCATCTATTTGGCGACGGTTCGGCCTGCATTCACGATCGGTAGCGGAGCTTTTCGCCACAGAAAGTATACTCACGAGCGATTCGCGTGGTGCTGACGCGATCATCTCGGATTCCGCCGCCCGGCGGTCGGTGCCATTCCTCTCGCTCTCCTTCCCCAGGCCGATCCCCTCTGCCAAAGCAGCCGGGGCACAAACATCCTTGTGCAATCAGAAATGCAGCCGCATCCGTGCAGAATTAACATCTTCCAGTTCGGCTTTCCGGCATGCCAATATTAATAACAACATTCGCCGCGCCGCAGGCTCTCTCACCAAACTGGATTCAATAACTTTTTGCCGGAGGACACTCCGGTGTCACTTGGCCGAGAGCACGGAGAGGGGTTTGCAGGTTGCCCTCGTCACCAATGACGGAACCAGTGTAACCTGCGGATGGCGAAAGCGAAAACGAAAGCGCAAACATTCACAATCGCGTAGCCTTCACGATTGCCATAAATGTCATAATGCAGCGAGGCCGCATCGCAACTTTCAGTCTACGATCAGCATGGCGTCGCCGTAGCTGAAAAACCGGTACCGACTGGCAACCGCGTGACGGTAACACTCGTGAAGTTCCGCCAGACCAATCTTGGCCGCCACCAATGCCAGCAACGTGGTGCGCGGCAGATGAAAATTAGTCACCAAACCATCACAGAGCCGGAACTTATACCCGGGCGTAATGAGTAAATCCGTACTGGTGGAAATAGGATTCGCTGCATCTGCACCATTGATAATTTCCTCGGCCGCGGCTTCAATCGCCCGGACAGACGTGGTACCAATGGCGATGATTCGACCCCCGGCCTCATGCTGGTCTTTTAATAATTTCACTGCGGCCGGTTCGATGGAAAACGATTCAAAGTGCATGTGATGGTCGGCTAAGTTCGTGGTGGTTACGGGCAGAAAAGTGCCCAATCCAATGTGCAGGGTAATGCTGGTACGCCGGATGCCTTTTTCGGCCAGCCTTTGCAGAACCGCATCCGTGAAGTGTAAGCCGGCCGTGGGTGCCGCCAGCGAACCTGGATGCCTCGCGTATACCGTTTGGTATTCCAGCCGATCTTCCGGGCGGTAGCTGCCATGGCCGTTCTTTTTTCGTGCCTGTTCAATGTAGGGTGGCAGCGGCATGTATCCGCGTTCGCTGAGAAATACCACCGGCGAAAGTTCAGGCGCAACGCGCACCACCCAATGGCCGTCGGTATTCTTCGACAGCAATTCCACGGTACCGGCGACGGTGCCATCTGGTGCGATCACATCGAGCTTTTCGCCGATGCGGCATCGGCCGCGCGATTTAATCAGCATGACCCACTCACCCATGTGGCGCTCGGCTACAAACAAGCCGCTGGTTCGCCATCCTGTGGGTCTTTGCAGGATCAGTTTGGCCGGCAGCACGCTGGAATCGTTAAATACCAGTAAATCGTCGGGCTTTAGCTGCTCCACGATCTGGTCAAAGCGACAGTCGGCTATCTGCCCGGTTTTTTGATGGTAAACCAGCATCCGGCACTGGTCGCGCGGGTGCCAAGGTTCTTCAGCGATGAGTTCAGGTGGAAGGGAGTAATCAATATCCTGCAGGGTTGTCATGATCGTATAATATAATTCCAATTATTAAAACAATAAACACCAGGTGCGACCGCTTCGGCCGCACGTCGCTCGCCCGGCCTCTGCGACGCGGCTTCCTCGGCGTATCTCTGCGTCGCATCTTGATGCCCGCCAAAACCTTTGCAGCCGCAGTTCCTGTTAATACTCGGACAGGCACCTGCACCGGAGTATAGCCGATGCGACGATCACCGCGGCCGGGCCTTTTTTAATCGCTTCTGGCGGTTGCGCTGCGCTTTGGCTACGGCGCGGGCTGACTTCCAGCGTTCCAGAAAGCCGCTGTCTGCGGCCGCATCGCGCCTCTGAGGTGGCAGGTTCAGCACATGCTCAATGATATCCGCGGCCGACGACGGATGGGCTATGCGTCGGGCGGCTTGACGCATGGCGGAAAGCTTCTCAGGGTTGTCAAACAATTGCGTTAATTTCCACGCCAGCGTGGGTAGATTGTTGCATCGAA
>JAKAYZ010000056.1:3045-8209 GCA_021816165.1 Planctomycetota bacterium
CGCCCCCTGCTCGAGTAGATGGTCGCTGTTGCGCTCTTCCTGCCCCGGAATGGGGTTAACGATGCACATGGGTAACTCGCGGGCAAGCGCCTCGCTGGTTGTCAGGCCACCCGGCTTGCCAATTAATACATCCGCTGCCGCCATGTACAATGCCATTTCATTGGTGAAGCCAACCGGTACCAGCGTGATCCCGCCATTGCGCTGATGGGCGGCCAATTCGTCCAGTTCGTCCTTGAGTTCGATGGATCTTCCCGCAATCACCACCAGTTGCACGCGCCGTTGAATTCGGAGCAATTCTTCAATCAGGTCGGTCACCGGGCCTACGCCATACCCTCCCGCTGAAACTAGAATGGTAAATACATCTGGTTGCAGATGCAGTTTCAGGCGAGCAACAGATTTTTCCAGCGGGGCGGCGAAAGCCGGGTCGATCGGTATGCCCGATACCGTTATCGAATCCACACCGATGCCCAGCCGCGACATGTGTACCCGTGTTTCTTCCAGGGCTACAAAATAATGCAGGTAGGAATGCGTCAACCACATGGCGTGGCAGTCAAAATCGGTGACAGCAATGGCTGGCTTTACTGTCAATTTGCCCGCCGCATGCAGCCATCCCACCAGTGCCGCCGGCGTAAAATGGGTGCACATGATAATATCAGGTTCAAAGCCGGTAACGGCTTTAAGAAATGGCTGGGCATTGAATTTTTCAAATGCCAGACGCATTTTTTCATTTCGCCACGGCGTATCCATGGTGTCATAAATCCAACCCAGCATTTTGGGAGCGTGGTTGATCAAATCCAGATAAACCTGGGAATACAGGTGCCGAAATATCTTGGTGGTGTACTTAAGCATATCCCAGTGCTGCACCTCGCCAATCTGCGGATGGCTGGCGCACACTTTAAGCAAAGCCTCGGCGGCGCGAACATGGCCTGCCCCGGCGGATGCCGACAGGATAAGCATTTTACGTTGAGGATTTTCGTCCATCGCCGAATTCACAATAAAATAAAACTAAATGTTCAAAATGGCGTCAATCTTGGCGGCCGTGATAAAGTCGTTCTCGGTTAAACCCGATACCGCGTGCGTGATAAATTGCACCTTGCACGAGCTGTAGCTCACCAGCAAATCTGGGTGGTGATTTTCCAGATTGCACAACCACGCCAGCATATTTACAAATTCAATGGTTTGATGAAAATTCAAAAATTCAAATTTGCGTACCAGATGTCCATCTTCAATGCTCCACTCCGGCACATCTTTAAGGAACCGCCGAATCGACTTTTCAGCCAGCGGACCGCTTATCCCCTCACACCCCTTGCAACGCCGTTGAGCGAGCGGTTTGGTTTTTTTCCCTGCCATGTTTTGCTCCATCACGTTGTTTCGGTCAACCACGAATACCCCGCCGATTATAAGCATAACGCCCGAAAACGTGGATGTTTGCCTCCACCTTCCACTTCAACTCATTATTTTGGGGGCCAACCCGCCCTATGATAAGCTAGAATGGTGAAGGCTTAAAAAGGATTGTGGCGGTGACTACATTGGCAACTCTCGATTTGGCAGCACTTTCATCCGAACAGGTGAGCACAGCAACTTCTCCCGGTGCCGCCACCAGCCACGTACCGGACGCCAAAGGGCATTTCGGTTTTTACGGCGGTTCTTATGTGCCGGAAACACTAATGACCGCCGTGCACCAACTTGCCGATGTTTACGCCGATGCACGTAAGGACCCGGTTTTTGATAAGGAATTGCAATACTATCTGCGGCAATTTGTGGGCCGGCCCACGCCGCTCTATTTTGCCCGCCGCCTAACCGAATTGGCCGGTGGGGCCCGGATTTATCTCAAGCGTGAAGACCTTGCCCATACCGGTGCCCACAAAATTAACAACACCATTGGCCAGGGGTTATTGACCGTTCGCATGGGGAAAAAGCGGGTCATCGCTGAAACCGGCGCCGGTCAGCATGGTGTGGCAACCGCCACCGCGGCCGCCGCCTTTGGACTTTCCTGCGACGTGTACATGGGCGAAGAAGACATCCGTCGGCAGGAACTCAACGTGTTTCGTATGCGGCTGATGGGGGCACGGGTTATACCGGTTGCCAGCGGTTCCCGCACGTTGAAAGATGCCACCAACGAAGCCATGCGCGATTGGATGGGCTCGGTAGAGCATACCCACTACATCATTGGCACCGTTGTCGGGCCGCATCCATTTCCCATGATTGTGCGCGATTTTCAATCGGTGATCGGTCATGAAACGCGCCGCCAATGCGTCGAGGCGTTTGGTCGCCTGCCGGATGCCATCGTGGCGTGTGTGGGTGGCGGGTCCAACGCTGCCGGTATTTTTTATCCATTTATTGATGATGCAGCCGTAAAACTTTACGGTGTGGAGGCCGGTGGGCGCGGCCCGCTTCCAGGCGACCATGCCGCATCACTTACACAAGGACGCCCAGGCGTATTGCATGGGTCGCTATCTTACATTTTGCAGAGTCAGGACGGCCAAACCGCCGATGTGCACAGCATTTCCGCCGGATTGGATTATCCCGGCGTCGGTCCCGAACATGCCTATTGGAAAGATACCAAGCGTGTGTCTTACTATGCCGTGCGCGATGATCAGGCTTTGGATGCTTTTGAACTCCTGGCCCGCCGTGAAGGCATCATCCCGGCTTTGGAATCGTCCCATGCGATAGCCTACGCCATGGATTTGGCCCGTCAGATGCCCCGCGACGCGGTTTTGGTAATCAATTGCAGCGGGCGTGGCGATAAAGATTGCATGGAAGCGGCGCGCCTCACGAATCTGCGGCGGGCGGCCAGCACCAAGGCTTAAGCAGCATGATGGCCGGACGGGCGTTGGGGCTGCAGCGTGAATCGTCGACGGTTTTGCCAATACGGGGTAAAGCATGCGAATGGCGGCAATTTACAAGACAGCTTTTTGGGTTTTCCCATTGGCCCTTCTGGCGGGATGCACGCAAACCTCAACACGTCCACGCACGGCGTTGCGGTCGCCCGGCAGTTATAACTCTGCGACCGCACTGCTGTTTCGCGCCCCGGCTCCCAAGGCGGATGTCGTTGTTGCCCTGCCAAACGAACCGGGCGGTAAGGTGCAGGTGACCACGGTTGCGGATGGCTTATTTGGCAAGGCCCCCACCCGACCAATTCAGCCGCCACCGCTACCGGTGGAGACCGGCATACATGTGGTGACCGGCCCGCCTGCCACCGAGCCGGCATCCAATCCGTCGGCCAGCACACAGCCGGCAACTACGCAGCCGGCCGCCAGTCAGTCAGCCAGCGGGCAATCTTCGACATCGGTCAAACCGGCACCAGACACTCCAAGTTCAAAATAGCAATTTGTCGGCGATTGGTGCTTCGCATGGTCCAAACGGTTGCGGCAGCCATAAGCGGCTCAGCCGCCATATACGCAATTTTCGCCCTGCCCGCAGAAAAGCTCCGCTTGACTTGGCCCTTGGGGCAATTTTTATACCGCACACGCGGGTGGAAAGCAGCGCCCGCAGACACCAGCGGCCTGAGTCGACCGGATAGAATATTCAGAAAAATAGTATTTCTATTTGTTTTATGTTGGCGCGTCGCAAAAGACCTGCGCCAGGGGGCCGTCGTTACGTTACCGACTCACGCAGCAGAGAATATCGCACTGTGAAAATCAGGCATCCCAAAAAATGAGTAACCCTTGCGCTGGCATTGCATAGCGCCCGCCAAACCCCGTCGGTCTCGTCAATTAAAGAGGCTGTCCGCTGAGCGGGGGCGCAAAAATCGCGCTAGTTCCGGCCATCGCTCTACAAAAGAAGAAGCCGAGACCCGGTCCAGTTCTCTCGGCTCGATCTTATTGAGCCCACCACCATACACCCTGCCCTCGCCGCGCAACTCATGGCCAGTCACTCGGCTTAGGATCGCATGGACTTCCCTATCTCGTTCGGGGTGCGAACGCAGCATTATCGCCAGTCCGCCAGTGGGATAGAGCATCAGGTAAAGGTTCGTTGCAATAGCGTTTGAGCGATTGAGGATGAAGCGGAATGGCTGTGTGCCGCCCGAGCCTCTCCCCATGTAGGTGCATAAAAAGGGGCATGGCGCACGGTGTTCCTGCCGATACCACGGGCTCCGTCTCCCGACGAGATAGCCATCCCTGATTCCGAACGATTCGGCGGTTGTCAGGTACTGCCAAAGCGCTGGATAACGTTGTTCAACCAGATGCTCGGGCAGGTCGCAGTCAACGAGGCAGAGTTGCCGGCCTATTGTCGGATAGCCATCATCGTCCGCGTCGACAATCGTGGCTTTGAGGTTGCGAGGGCTCGGAAGTATCGGACGCAGATAGGGTGAAGGTAGACCGCGCCGAATCGCATCGGCTCGGTCGATTACAAAAAATTTATTTCCGCCGGTTGCGATGCCTCGTTTAATACGAAAGAATTCACCCAAAGTCGGGCCGGCTCCATCGACGAGAATGTGGCGATCATTCTCAGCGTGGAACGGATACACCGACCATTTGCGTGATCTGCGGAGTTGTTCAAGCGTAATGCGGTCGCTTGCCTGCGGCCGTTCGAGCGTACCGCCGAATGTAAATTCGACGGCGTGGTCGGCTGGCGGCGGGGCCTTTTTGAGGATTAATACAACCGACGATACATTGGCATCTGCGAACTGAACATCCTTCGGGTCGAAGCGGTGTATGCGGATCAGGGTTACGCGATCCGTGAGGAATCCTCTGACAGCGGCCCCATAGCGCACATCCATGAACTCCGACGGTATCAGCCAGGCAGCGTGGCCGTCCTCTTCCATCCATGCTGTGGCGAGCAGAAGAAAGTAGACATAAAGGCCCGCCAAGCCATTGACTCGTACACCGGTCAGCTTGAGTGCGAGGCTTTGCAGGCGCGCCTTGTCCTCGCGACAAATGTGATGATGACGGACATAGGGCGGATTCGCCAAGATTAGGTTTGGCTTCTGAGGGCAGGACCCGCTGGCGATCATGCGGGTGAAATCGCCGCCCACAATGTCTAGTCCAGCGTATCCCCATAGAGCACGCGCGGCTTCGGCGAGGGCGGAGTCAAGTTCCACCCCGATCGCGCTTTGCAAGCGATGCAACCCATACACCGCGAGCGCGGCAGAGAAGAAACTGCCGGAGCCAATGGCCGGGTCGGCAAAACGAATGCCCCCTCGCCCAAGACCGATGAGCCT
>JAKAYZ010000057.1 GCA_021816165.1 Planctomycetota bacterium
CATTGGTGTTTTCCAGCGGGCTGTGGTCATTGCGGTTTGCCGCAGTGCGAAATGACGCCGCCGGTTCGGACATTCCCCATCTGCAGGCGGATGCGGTGAAATATTTGACCCGGTACCATGCGGGAGGCAGGGATTCGCCGCTGGTATTTCTGATGTCCCTGAAAGCCTGTGTTTATGCTTGGCGGCATTCACCGAAGCCGTCGCAAAAAACACGGATCGTCAATGCTGCCGCCTGGATAACCGACTGGTATCCAAAGATTACCCCGCACGCGGGCAGGCTCTCCTCACAGATCACCCATGAATTTGAGCAGTGGCGTAGGCTGGCAAAAATGACGCCGCCGGAAAAGTAAGGCGGTATTAACCGCAGCCGCCGGCATTGCAACCGGCTTTGTCACCGGTTGACCGGCAGGCGCACCGCCCAACTTGCTTGTTGGCCGATGTGCAAGCCTGATACCACCATATCCAAACGCATTGTTGCAGTTGCCACGGCTACAGCAATCTTGAGGCGGCGTAATACCACAGACAAGAATTTCTGTGCCACAATGGTTGCAGTTCCCGCCGTTACTTATTCATAGTTCCTTTTTCCGATCATTGCTCATTGACTCCCGTTCCTCCGCGGAAAATAACAGAAGCCGCGATTCGGCATTCCAACGTCTCGCTTTTTTGGGGGGCAGTTTACACCGTCTCTGTGTGCTCTGTGATCTCTGTGGCTATTTCCCGTTCCTCTGCGTTCCTCCGCGGTGAATTGTCGCCGTTCTTTTTACCGCAGGGTATGCAGGGTACCGCAAAAGAAAATAACAGAAGCCGCCCTTCGGCATTCCACCGTCTCACTTTTTTTGGGGGCAGCTTACAACGGCTCTGTGTACTCTGTGACCTCTGTGGCTATTTCCCGTTCCTCCGCGTTCCTCCGCGTCCTCGGCGGTGAATTTTCGCCGTTCTTTTTACCGCAGTGTACGCAGACTACCGCAAAAGAAAATAACAGAGCTGCGCTTCGGTATTCCAACGTCTCACTTTTTTTGGGGACAGTTTACACTGTCTCTGCGTGCTCTGTGATCTCTGTGGCTATTTCCCGTTTCTCCGCGTCCGCTACGGCGAGCGCCACGGCGCCCGCCGGCCGCTGTTTGCGCGATTGCGTAAAATGCGCTCAAATTTACCCACCCGGCCGGATGAGCAGCCTGTTTCTCGCCACGGCTGTTTTCGGCTAAACTAATGTCCCGCATGGCGGTGCGGATTGGACGCCTGGCAACAGGCCTCCATGAACCGCGGCGGCAGGATAGGCCCGCCGGTAGTTGTGTGTTTACCGGCAAGCAGCAAGGAGCAGACTTTGGCCAAGCGCACCAGGCGAAGCGTAAAAAAAACTTCCGCGACCCCCTCCGCGGCATCCCCGTCGGCAAAACCGGCGAAATCCGCGTCCGGCGGCCCATCTAAAACCGCCTCCGGTTCGGAAACCCCCAGCGGGTTGGGCATGGGGCTTGCGTTTGAACAGCCAATCCTGAAACTGGAAAAGCAGATTCAGGAACTCCTGCTCCTCCAGGAGACCAAAGGCGTTGACTACAACGCCGAAATAAAACAGATGCGCGACAACCTTACCGCGCTGTTAAAAAAGACCTACGACAATCTTACCGCGTGGGAAACCGTGCAGGTCGCCCGGCACCCCTCGCGCCCGCAAACCCGTGATTATATCGACCTGATGGTCAAGGATTTTGAGGAACTTTCCGGCGATCGGCGGCATGGCGATGACAAAGCCATGGTCACCGGCACCGGCCGCATCGGCAGCCACAAAATAATGCTGGTGGGGCACTGCAAAGGGCGTGATACGCGTGAAAAAATCGCCTGCAATTTCGGGTGCGCCCATCCGGAAGGATATCGCAAGGCGTTGCTTAAAATGCAGACCGCTGCAAAATTCGGCCTCCCGATTGTGACGCTTATTGACACCCCCGGCGCCTATCCGGGGCTGGGGTCGGAAGAGCGCAGCGTTGCCGAGGCCATTGCGGTAAATTTGCGGGAAATGTCCGTTCTGCCCGTGCCCGTCGTCTGCATTGTCATCGGTGAGGGCGGATCGGGCGGGGCCCTGGGAATCGGCGTGGGGGATCGCCTGGCCATGCTTCAATACGCCTGGTACAGCGTGATTTCGCCGGAAGGGTGCAGCGGAATATTGTGGAAAGGGTCCGCCAACGCCCCCGACGCCGCCGAGGCGCTCAAACTTACCAGCCGTCATTTGCGGGAGCTTGGCGTAATTGATGAGGTGATCGCGGAGCCGCTGGGCGGCGCGCATCGCAATCCGCGGCAGGCCGCCGTGGCGCTGGAACGATACATTGACCGCATCCTGCGTGAACTCAAATCGCTGGATGCGGAAAAACTGCTGGATTTGCGCTATCAGCGGCTGCGCCGGCAGGGGGCGGGAGCACTGGTGGAGTAACCGTTGTCATGGCTGCCGCAATCCCCGCGCGCAAAACGAATTTTTCAGGAGACTATGCCGTATGATGGACAAGCAATCGCTGGCCCGCCGCATCAAGGAAACATCGTATCTGGAGGGGGACTTCACGTTGCGGTCCGGAAAAAAATCCAAGTATTACATGGACAAATACCTGTTTGAAACCCAGCCGGACATTCTTTCCGCACTCGGCGCCAGAATGGCGGAACGCCGCGGACCGCTGGCCGTGCGCATCGCCGGCGCGGAACTCGGCGGCGTGGCTCTGGCGGCGGCGGCGAGCCTGGCCTGCGGCCTGCCGTTTTTTATCGTACGCAATTCAAAAAAAGATTACGGCACCGGCAAACTCATTGAAGGGCAGATTCTGCCCGGGGATACCGTGCTGCTTGTGGAGGATATCGCCACCACCGGCGGACAGGTGCTGGAAGCGGCGAAAGTGATCGTTCAGGCCGGCGGCCATGTGGATAAAATCGTCGCCGTGATCGACCGGCTGGAAGGGGCTCGCGAAAATATTGAAAAGGCCGGCTTTGTTTTTGAATCCATTCTGACCCGCGCGGACCTGGGCATTTAATCCCCGAATCGCGCTTTCCCGCAACCCCCGGGCGGGGGCCGGACATTTCAATGGTTACGCATGACTCAATCCCCACGGCATCATCATATTCTGCGCAAACTGCTGTTCACGGCCGTCAAAATTCTTATCGCGGTCGCCGGATTGTGGTATGTCATTATCCACATTTCTTGGACGGACCGGGCGGTGCTGCCCGCCGGCATGCAACTGCGGAACACCACCCTTACCCAGCCCGCCGTGCTGCCCATCGCCCGCTGGCGCCATGCCATGCCCATGGTCGTTTTTCGCCACCAGCGCATCTCCGTCCGCCTGCCCTCCGGGCGCACCCTCCGCGGCTATGCGGACCGTTCCCCGCTTTATTTCCCGCCGACCCTGCCGATTCCACTTAAATTCATGGCTGCTCACGGCCACCCGGTGCAAATTCGCCGCGGCCTGCGCTATTTGCTTGTACACGCCCGGCCGTGGCCGCTGCTGGGGGCGTTTTTGCTGCTTGGGCTGCCGTTTATTCTTACCGCCTGGCGCTGGCGGATGCTCATGGGGGTGCAGGGTATGCACCTTACCTATCGGCGTTGCCTGGAGCTGACATTCGTCGGCCAGTTTTATTCCACCTTTCTACCGGGCACCACCAGCGGCGATGTGGTAAAAATTATCTACACCGGCCGCGTTACCGGACAAAAAACCCGCAGCGCCGTCACCGTCCTGCTGGATCGGATGATCGGGCTGATCGGCCTAGTGCTGGTGGGCGGAATTGCCGCGGCGCTGCAACTGGCATTGATGCATTCCGGCGCCGGCGCAGCGCAAAGCGATCCGGTGCTGCGCAACGTGCTGATTCTTACCGGCGGCATTCTTGCCGCCGCGGCGGTCGGTTCGGCGGTATATCTTTCCGATAGAATGCGCCGCGCCACGGGGCTGGAATGGCTGCTGGATAAACTGCCGCTGCCGGAATTCGTAAAACATGCCGACCGCACGCTGCGGGCCTATCGCGGCCATATGGGAACAATTGCGGCCGGTTTGTTGATCAGCGGGCTTTCGCAGGCCGTGTTGCCGCTGGCCGGTTTTTTGGCCGGCCGCGCCTTTGGCATGCATGCGCCGCTGGGCTGTTTTATGGCGTACATTCCCATTGCGGCATTGGCGGCAAGCCTGCCCATTGTTCCGCCCCAGGGCATCGGCGTGATGGATGCCATTCTGCTGCACTTTTTTGTGACCCGCGGCGTGGATACCGCCAGCCAGGCCTTCGCACTCGCCCAGGCAATCCGTTTTCTGCCGATCTGCTGGAATATGCTGGGCGCCTATTGGGTGGTGCGCGGCCGTTACGGCAGGCCGCACGCCGCCGACCTTGAAAGTCTATCCCTTGAACCAATCGCTCAAAATGGGTAACCGGCCGGTCGATCGCCCGTCGCCCGCCGGCACAAGTTTGATTGTACCCCTTGGCCGGGAATGATCGATAATAGATATAATCGGTCCGGTAATTGTTTTGAAAGGACGGTATATGAATGCATGGATACCAAAACGGCTGATCGCGGTGGCGGCGCTGGCCGCCGGTTTCGGCGGCCTCGCGGGCTGCGGCGCGTATTACACCGGTGGTTTTTGGCAATCCCAGCCGGTTTCATATGCCGCGCCCGCCCCTTATGCCAATGAATATTATTATGATGCATCCGCCGGCGCCTATTATTGCTACTACCCCACGTATGGCTGGCGATTCTGCCCCGGACCGCCGCCGACCGGTGCGGTATTCTGGAGCGGGCCGCGGCCGGTTTATCTGCCGCCGCCGCCCATGGGTTACGCCACCGTTTCGGCCCCCGCGGTCGGTCTGCAATTCTTTTTTGACCCTGGTCGCCGCGTTTATTATTACCGCGGCAATGATCACCATTGGCGCTACTACCCGGGCCGGCCGCCGGGCGACGCACGTTTTTGGCAGGGGCCGTCGCCGCGGGAGCTTCCCCATCCGCCGATCAACGCCCCCCAATGGCAGGGACGCGTATGGCAGCGGCAAATGCACGGCAATCACGGCCGCGGCCGCGGCAACGGGCATGACCATGGCCATGGCCGCGGCCCGCAACAGCGCTGGCAGGGGCAGTAAAACCCGACTGTGGCCGCAGCCCGGATAATCCGGCGGCCAACCGTGATCAGGGTTGGTTGTTCCGCGACAGGCGCGATGGTCCGGCGCGCCCCAGGCGCTCTATTTCCCTTGGCCAAGCTGATTTCTTAAGTCGCCGTGAACTGCGAATTCCCCGCGCGTATGATCCATCCGGATCGTTGAATTGTCCATATACGACGTGCAATCGGCCATGGTATTCCCTTTTTTGCCCGGGCATAATTCCGTGGATTGTCCTGCGTTTACCGGTATGGCGCGTTTTGTGGAGCGGAAAATGAACAAAGGATGGTCCGGCAACCCGCCGGCCGTGATCCGTTGCGCCCGGGGCCGCGCCGGCTTATGGCTGGGTTGCGCCGTGGTAATGCTTGTGCTGTTGCGGGCTTGGAGCCTTACGGCTGCGGCTTCCGCCGTGGCGCCGGCCGCCGCACCCTTCACCATCCGCCTAAATGGTTTGCAGACCGGCCGCGTGTTTCAGGGCATCGGCGGATTGAGCGCCGGGGCGTCCAGCCGCCTGCTGTATGACTATCCCCGCAGGCAGCGGAGCGCCATCCTTGATTATCTGTTCAAACCGCATTTTGGCGCCGGCTTCCAGATATTAAAGGTGGAAATCGGCGGCGATGTGGATTCAACGGACGGCGCGGAACCTTCCTTTGCCCGAACGCCTTACGAATTCAGCCATCCCGTGCCGGCGGATTTTAACCGCGGCTACGAATGGTGGCTGATGCGCGAAGCCAAAAAGCGCAACCCGCATATCAAGCTTTGGGCATTGCAGTGGGGGGCGCCTTACTGGGTGGGTGATCATACGCTGTTTACCCGAAAAAACGCCGAATATGTCTGCCGGTTTATTCAGGGCGCATGGAAGTATCACCATTTGCGCATTGACTACTGTGGAATCTGGAATGAGCATCCTTATTCGGTACGGTACATCAAACTATTGCGGCAAACGTTAAATGCCGCCGGTCTGCAGCGCGTAAAAATCGTCGCCGCGGACGACGGCGGCAACGACGCCTGGTCCGTGGCGGCCCACATGCTTAAAGACCCGGCGTTAATGAAAGCCGTCTACGCCATCGGCGCGCACTATCCGCTTACATGGGGCCCCATCAACATGACATTCGCCGCCGACGCCGTAAAAACCGGGCGTCCCTTGTGGGCCAGTGAAGATTTTTCCCGGCCGGGAAACTGGAAAAACGCGGAATTCATGGCGCATGAATTCCTGCTCAACCATATCAAGTTTCATATCAGTTCGGATACCATCTGGCCGTTGATCGGCGCGTGGTACCCCGCCCTGCCCTGCGGCGGACAGGGGCCTATGCTCGCCCGCACACCCTGGTCCGGCCATTATGATCTCATGCCGGCCCTCTGGACGCTGGCTCATTTCACCCAGTTCGTGCCCGTCGGATGGAAATATCTCCGCGGACAGGGCTGCGGCAAACTGCCGGCCGGCGGAACCTATTGCAGCTTTAAATCATCATCCACCGGCAACTACAGCATCGTGGCCGAAACTGCTTCCGCCAGCCGGCCGCAGCAAATTCGCCTGCGGCTTTCCGGCGGGCTGTCAAACGCCCCGGTCCAAATCTGGAGCAGCACACGGGCCCGGCAGATGGTTTTGACCGGGAAAATAACGCCGGTTCACCATGTCTTGATCCTCACGCTTGCTCCGCATGGCGTGTATTCAATCACCACCACCACCGGACAGTTGAAGGGGCGCCATTTTGACCCGCCCGCCCGGCCTTTTCCCATGCCGTTTGTCCGCCGATTCCGTCATGGCGGACTGGGAACATCGCCCAAATATTTTGCCGATCAGCACGGTGCCTTTGAAATAGCCCGCGATCCGGCTGATGGTCGCCGCTGCCTTCGGCAGGCCGTTACCCATGTCGGCGTCGGCTGGATGCCCGGCCAGGGATTTCCGCTTTCGCTCGTCGGTTCACGGAAATGGCGCAATTATCAGGTGTCCGTCCGCGTAAAATTGCCGCAACATTCTTTCGCCTCGGTGCTGGGGCGGGTTGATTCCGCGGGCTGGCACGCGCATGTGCATGGCTGTCGCTTTAACCTGCATGCGTCGGGTCGTTGGACACTCTGGTCCGGTTCCAGCGCCGTCGGCCGCGGATCCATTCACCTGTCATCCGGGGTATGGCACGCGATCGCGCTGCAATTCAGCGGCATGCGGACCGTCGCCCTGGTGGACGGCCGCAAGGTCGCCTGGAATAATTCTCCTGTGCGCCAATCCGGAATGGCCGGTATCGGCAGCGGCTGGAATCATGTGGAATACCGTCATTTTTCAGTTACCCCGGTCTCCGGCCCCACGATTCATTACGTGGATTTAGCCCGCCACGCCTCCGCCGCGGCATCCAGCGAATGGAGCGATCAATATGCCCCGGCAATGGCGATCAGCGGAGAACCGGGCCGGCGATGGAACGCGGGCCATGGCGCTGCGGCCGGACAATGGCTGGAAATTCATTTTCCCCACGCGGTAATCTGCAACACGGTTTATATCCACCAATTTGGCGGGCGGATAATAACCGGCCGCCTGCAAAGCTCGGAAAACGGGCACATATGGCGAACCGTGGCGGCTTTTAAGCCGCAGGGTAAAGCTCAATTTCAAATAAGATTCGCCGCCGCCAAGGTGCGGTTTCTACGCCTGTTGGTTGATTCCACGGCCGGCAATCAACCGCCGTCAATTTACCGTTTCAGCGTTTATCACCTTCCCGCGATCTGACACGCTTACACAGGCATTCCTGCCTGTGGTTAAGCAGTCCAACCGCTTCTGCAGCCTTTCAAAGCACCCCGTCGTCCGCGGCCTGCCGCTGCGCCGCAGCGAATTATCGCCTTAAAAGATGATCACATGCCGATGTGTCGTTAAAAAGATAAAAAAAACGACTTTTTTTGGGAATTTTGTATCTTGTTTCCCCTCCGTTTGAATTTAAACTCTATGCAGAACGCTTCAGTTGAGTCTGTAGAAAAATCCATCGGTTATGCGAATTCATAAGGCGGTCCATGAAATACAACAAACATGCGGGTTTTACCCTCGTTGAGCTTTTGGTGGTGATCAGCATCATCGCCCTGCTCATCGCCCTGCTGCTGCCGGCCCT
>JAKAYZ010000058.1 GCA_021816165.1 Planctomycetota bacterium
CCGGTGCGCGGTATCACGCCGTGGCCGAAGAGGCTCTTTCGCAGCGTACGATGGCCGAGGCGATAGGTAACCGACTTAAATTGCCGGTCATTTCCATTTCCGCCGACGAGGCACCCGAACATTTTGGCTTTTTGGCCCGATTGCTGGGTTTTGAGCTTTTTGGATCGAGCACCCTTACCCGCGCGAAACTTGGCTGGAACCCAACCGGCCCGGACCTTCTTGCAGATATCGCAAGCTTGCAGGAATTATGACGACCAGCTATCCACTGATGGATGGTTCCAGCGACGCGGGTGATTTTTTGCGGGGCGACTGGCGGATGCGGGCCATGATGTCCCCCACTACCTGCGTGACGGTGGCACTGCGCATTTCATCATCGAGCTTCCACAGCAGCAATTCGCCCGCCGCTATCTGATCCGAGACGCGGCGGCAGGCGGCGATCACCGCGGAATGGCTTTTGACACCGATAGCCCGGCCAATTTCCGGATAACTCATCCGGGCCATCTCACGCACCAGATACATGGCGATGCCCCGGGCGCGTGCGCATGGGGCGGAACGGCATCCGGACGTGAGTTTTTCCACTTGCTGGCCCAGATATTCGGCCGTGGCACGAACGATGACGTCGACCGATGCGGCTGGCGGCAGGGAATCTCCACCATTCAGCGACAGATCGTCGCGGGCGTCAGCCGCCGCACAACCACCCAGCGTCTGGCGCATCACGGTTCTTGTCAGGCAGCCTTCGAGTTCCCGCACATTAGCAACTGGTTCACGCGCCAGGCGATTAATCATCACATCGCTGATCGTCCATCCACGCTGCTGCGCCAACTGCCGCAGAATGGCGGCTTTCGTCCCGTTGTCGGGTGGATCGACCCTCACCACCATACCGCTGACCAGTCGCGTGGCCAACGCCACGTTGATATCGGTCAGATCGCATGGGGCGCAGTCGGCAGCCAGAACCACTTTTCCACCGGCGGCGGTGATTTCATTGAAAGTGTGGAGAAATTCCTGCTGCGTTGACGCCTTGCGGTTGAGAAAATGGGCATCGTCAATAACCAGCAGATCAATGCGCCGCATCCGCTGACGGAAGGCATTCATTGTTGATTTTTTAATTGCTTCCAGAAACTCGTTGGTAAATTGCTCGGCGGTGATGTAGCGCCAGCGCCTCAGGGGAAAATGGGCCGCAAAGGCCCGGCAGATACCCTGGAGAAGGTGCGTTTTGCCCAGCCCGCAGTTGCCATGTACAAATAACGGCCCATGCACCTTCTCCGGCTGAGCGGCCACGAGTTCGGCGGTGTGCCGCGCCATCCGATTGCCCGCCCCGCTGATAAATCTCTCCAGCGTAAATTGCGGGTTAAGACGAGAAAGCTGCGACGGCATCATTTTGACAGTGTCACCGGCAGAATCGGCAGCGGTGCGACCCGGCGCAGGTACCAGAACACAGGCCTGGCCCGAAGTGGCACCCGCGCGAATGTCGACGGCCTCCAATCCTGCTGTAGCGACGGCTGCGGCCCGCAGGTCGTTGATAAAATGCCCCCGTATCCATTGCATGGCAAATGCGTTGGGTGCATAAACCACCAGCGTGCGGTTGATGAGTTCAAATCGCGTCTGCGGGCCGAACCATTGCGCCAGTCGTACGGCACCGATTCGACTCATGAGCGCGGTTTTAATATCCGATATACAGTCCGGCGGCGAGAGAAAGGGGCTTACTTCCGACGCGATGGATTCAATAGTTGCTGGCATGGTGGACTCCTTTCCAGACGATACATCGCATGATCTTGACGCATGCGAAGCGTTGAACCGTCTATGGCTCAAACTTCCAGAAGGAAGCGGCAGTCCATTGCCAGAATCGATGGGCCAACGTCGGCCCGCAACTGCTCTCTATTCGCAGTTGCACCCGTGAAAACGCCTGATTACCGGGCCAGAACCATATCTGAAAGGTTTCAATCCAATACCCGGCCGACATACTTCCGCGCACCGCTGCGTACCAGACGATGTAAAGTCTGACGGTACCAGCTTGTGAGAAACTTGGGATGTTATTCAACACAAAGAGAAGGTCGAATCCGTACTACCTTCCCAAGGGTGGCCCACCACTTGGTCTCCACCAACGCAGTGCGCGTCTCGAGCGGGGTGTAGTATTAAGGTTTCGTAAGTTTCATGCCACTGTAATTCCAGCCGCAGTTTATTCACATGACTGCATGATGGCTATCTGCATGCACTTACAGATTTTCAAAAAAAACTTCTCAACTTCATTTCACGCCCTTGGGTATAACTTGTGGATTCACTGCCATATCGGCAGCAAATAGGAAATACCTTTTATCCATGCGGGTTTTATCAGGATCGCATTCCCAATGGCAAAAAATAAACTTCGCGGCGCTGTGTCGGGCGATATCCAGCCTTCCGGTAAAGTGCCAGGGCCGGGGTGTTGGCTTCATCCACCGCAAGCAAACTGGTGATGGCACCGGTGCAACGCATCATTTTTTTGATCTGGGTCATAAAAAATAAACCGAGGTGCAATCTCCGGTGTGGCAGGGCAAGCCCCAAATAGGTGACGTCAAGCGATTGCAACGCCGGGTTGGATGTCAATAGCAAAACGCCCACGCCACGCGATTCATGCACCAGCACAAACCACAATTCCGGGTTGAAATTTCCCACATGCTGATGGCCCACAATCACATCATCCAAACTGCGCAGTCCGGACATCCTGGGGCAATCCAAAGTCTGCTCGTAGCTTGCGCCGATGGCTTGCTTGAACAGTTCATGACTGCTGGATCGATAAGTCTCCAAATGGTAACCGCCGGGCAGTTTCATTTCGGGAATGGCCCAGCGGGAGGCGTGTTCCATAAATTGCAGGACGGCAAGCTGGTCATAACCGGCCGCCCGGTAAATACGCCTCAAGATCGACTCATCGACGTCAAACACACCCTGAATCATTTTCATGCCAGCGGTCTGTGCCGCTCCAACAGCCATCTTCAAACAAGCAGCAGCCTGCGGTTCCCGGTCGTGCAGAAAACGGGTTGGGGGCAGATAGCAAACGGCCGATTTACCGGGATTGGGCACCCACAGGCAGACCATGGCCAATGTTCCGTCTTGCAGGCAAACCACCTGATTGCGGATGGAAATATTGTGCTGCTGACACAGGGCGTCAAAGCTGGAACGCCGCGCGCGAATTTCCAATTTTCGCGCGATTCCACCGCGCTCCGGCCCAGCCAGCAGGCAGTCGATACCGCGATGGGCCAACTCCGGCGAGGGATCGGGTATGCAAACAAATTCGGCTTCCCGCGTCAAAATACCTCCTGCTGCCCACCGGCGATTAACCGCACCTTGGCACCGGTACAGGCATACGGTCCGTCATCGGCTGGCACCGACATTTGAAATGCAAGGCGCACATCCGTATTCTTTACCGCTTGATTTGGATGATAACCATGGGAAGGTGAATTGGATATTCCTGTCGAACCTGGTGTGCTTGAGAAGGCCGGTGCGCTGATTGAAGCCCTCGGCTACATTCAGCGTTTCAATGAAAAGATTGTCGTCGTGAAACTTGGCGGTTCGTTCATGGACAGCCAGGATGAGTTTCGCAAGGTACTTACCGATGTGGTCTTTATGCACGCGGTGGGCATGCGCCCCGTGGTGGTGCATGGCGGAGGTAAGGCGATAACCCAGGCGATGAGCGAGGCCGGTATTCAGGCCCAGTTTGTGATGGGACGCCGCTATACCGACGAGAATACGCTTGCCATTGCCGAGCACGTTCTGGTGCATCAGATTAACTCATTCATCGTCGATACCATTGAGGCCCTCGGTGGACGGGCGATGCCGCTGCATTCACTCGGCAGTGCGGTGCTCTTTGGCGAAAAGCTGTTTTTAGCGGGGGCAGAAAATCGAAGAATCGACATCGGCCGGGTCGGCGAGGTGAAACGCGTTAACAGCACGCTGATTGCCGCCCTGACGCGGGCGGATGTCATACCGGTCATTGCGCCGATTGCGCTTGACGGTGCCGGCGGAAAGCTGAACGTGAACGCCGATACCGCCGCGGGCTTTGTGGCGGCCGCCTGCCATGCGGAAAAGCTGGTTTTGGTATCCGACACCCATGGCATACGCGGCCGGAAGAATGACCCGCAATCGCTTTTGCGCAGTGTGACACGGAAGGATATTGAGGCACTGATTGCGGCGGGCGAAATATCCGAGGGGATGCTTCCCAAGGTGGAGTCCTGCCTGATCGCATTGGAGGCGGGTGTGCAAAAAACCCACATTATCGACGGGCGGTTTCCACATTCACTTTTACTGGAAATTTATTCCGATAGCGGCGTCGGCACGGAAATAATCCGAGGATAAAATATGACATCAGATATCACCGGCCCCAGCGGAAGCGGGGCCAAAGCCAATGATTTTATCGACATACTCACGACCGATCCCCAGCGCCTCGGGCATTTGCTGGCGCTGGCGCAAAGCCTCAAGGGGGCGCATCGGGCTGGCAGCCGCAACACCTCCTGCGCCGGAAAGGTGCTGGCCATGATTTTTGAAAAACCCTCACTGCGCACCCGCGTAAGCTTTGACGCTGCAATGACCCCCCTCGGCGGCAGCGCCATTTACATTTCACCCAATGAAATCGGTCTGGGATCGCGCGAATCCGCTCCTGATGTCGCACGGGTTCTCTCCGGCATGTGCGACGCCATTATGGCCCGCACCTTTTCGCATCAGACCATCACTGATTTGGCACGCTATGCGGCTATTCCTGTTATCAACGGCCTTTCCGATCACAGCCATCCCTGCCAGGCGATGGCCGATCTGCTGACGGTACAGGAAGAATTTGGAGCCTTGGCGGGCCGAACCATGGCCTATGTGGGCGATGGCAACAATGTGGCGCGGTCTCTGCTGGAGGCGTGTGCGGTCTTCAAGATGAACTTTGCCATTGCCACACCGAAAGAGTACCAACTGCCGGATCGCGACTTCCAGGAGGTCAAGACGCGATACCCCATTGAGTGCTTCATCAGCAATGATCCTCGTCAAGCCGTGAAAAACGCCGATGCCATTTACACCGACACCTGGGTAAGCATGGGGCAGGAAGCGGAAAAGGCAGCTCGTTTGCCGATATTTCGTCCCTACCAAGTTAATCAGGAACTTCTTGCGTACGCGCCGAAACATGCCATTGTGCTGCATTGCCTGCCGGCGTACCGTGGCGTAGAGATTACCGATGCCGTGATGGATGGCCCGCAGAGCCGGGTGTTTCAGCAGGCGCACAACCGTCTGCATTTTCAAAAGGCGCTGTTGGCCGAGTTGCTTTCGAATGCCTGACGGCAGATCAATGCGGTTCTCCGCTGGATATTCTTTTTTTATTTATGGACGCCGATATGAAAAAAAGCAAAACGCAAACTGTGAAACCCATCCGCGCTGGACAACGGCGCGTCAATGCCCTTCGACCGGTCAGTTTTGTGCGCCACTTTACTCATCATGCCGGCGGCTCGGTCATTGCATCCTTCGGTGAAACACGCGTGCTTTGCACCGCGATGATAGAAAAGGGTGTGCCGGACTGGCTCAAGGGTAAAGGCACCGGCTGGTTGACCGCCGAATACGCCATGCTCCCATCATCCACCAAGGGGCGCAAGCGCCGCGATGGTGCCAAGCCCGATGGACGCAGCGTGGAGATACAACGCCTCATTGGCCGCACGCTCAGGGCCATTGTGGCCCTTGACCGGCTTGGTGAAAATACCCTCTTTGTCGATTGCGATGTGCTGCAAGCCGACGGCGGCACCCGCACGGCCGCCATTACTGGTGCTTATGTGGCTCTCCGCGATGCGGCCAGCGCCGCCCTGAATAGCGGGCTTGTCAGCGACGACCCTGTCATCGGCCAGGTGGCGGCCGTCAGTGTTGGCATTATCAGAGGCGTGCCGATGCTGGACCTTGATTACAGCGAAGATTCTGCCGCCGATGTTGATATGAATGTCGCCATGCTTTCAAACGGTCGATTTGTTGAGCTACAAGCCACCGGCGAACACAATACCTTTTCCCGATCGGAACTGGATGCGATGCTGGCTCTCGCCACCGGCGGCATCCGCCAATTGCATCGACTGCAACTTGACGCTCTGGTGGGATAGCGCGCCGATGGGCTGCGACGGCTTGAAACGCCAAGCTGAACCTGGCCGTTTAATGGCCGGATGAAAACAGCGCCCCCGGCGGATGATTGGGGTCAAAACTTTGCGCCGCTTTCGGCGTCACCGTTTTTATATCCCCGGCGGCGTGCCCGGGTTGGGCAACCACCGCTGATGGATTCACCATCGGCACTGGGGCTGGTTGGGCACCACCGGCCGTGGGCGATTTCCGCGCCAAGCTTATGTTACCAACCAAACCGGAATGATCGCCCGCATCTGAACGGGATATTTTGGGTTTAGCTTCCACACTTAAGGGGCCGGTCCGCGCGAGAATTTTATCCGTTTTAACGGGGGTTTTTGCAACCGACACCAAAGTGGCCGGATGCCCATGCGTGGCACTTGGCGCTATCAAGCGGGAAAGCGGTGTGCGTGCAAAAAAGACCAAAGCCGCCAGCGCTGTTACGCACACACCGAGGAAGGCACCCACACCTAATCCCGAATTTTCCACCCGGCGGCTTTTCACACGCTGATTGTCCCCGCAATGCGCGACGGCAGCAAGCTGAGTAATGAGATCATCTGAATCGGGATTTACAGCTTTCACGCTCGTCGCAACCTCATCCAAGGCTCGCGGAGGAATGGGTGAACGCTGCGCAGATGGGTTGGCACACTCAAAGGCTACCTTATTCTTCGCCGCATCCGCTGAGGAAGCGCCGGCCCGGAACGCGCGGAAGTCTACAATTTCGATCGACATTTTTTCCCTGCCACCTAAACCTGAAATTGACTCACCCTGTTTATCGTCGATTTACTTCGACGCCATCATTCCTTCCTTTCGCTGGCCAAGTCCCATATGACAAACCCACTTGCCAACGAAATTAAATAGTTCTGCGCGTTCGAATCTATGAATCCGATAATAAGAAAACATCCGAAGGGTACCATTCGCGGCTACAATTCAGCATGGGCCGATACGGCCGTGTGCCTGCACGCACCGTGATGAGAACGCGCATCTTTGGCGGAGACCCCATGCTGGAGCATCTGATTGCATGGTTTATGCACCCTACCGTAAATCGTGTGATTATTTTGCTGCTTACATTGCTGGGTGCTGCGGGCAGCGTATTCTGGCCGGCCGCCATGCTGGCGACCGTTATGATGTTTGCCGCACCGAATTCAGGCCGACATATCGGGCCTTGGTTACTGCTGGCGGGTGTTTTCCTTTGGCCGTGGCTTTACATTGCCGGAGTGGCAGGGGCATTTATATTACTCGCGCATGGCGCGGCGGTGTGGGCTTATCTTTCCGTTTCCATCCCGCTGGTGCCGCTGGCCATTCTGATTGGCATCCTCGCAAGGTCCAAGCTTCGGGCCAAGTAATGACGGGGCCGCGATGTGCCGGAAATGCCATCAATGCAAGGCGTCGGGCCGACGGCGACTCTGGTGAAGATGAGTCCGAGAACGCCGCATGGCTAACCGGCGGATTGGGTGGCGGCATGAACCACAGGGGGTGGCAATTCAAAGAGTGTCTGCATGTGGTGGCCATCATTGATACGGTACACGACACGAATCTGGCGGTGTTGCGATTCCGCGATTGCCTGAACCGCCTGGGCAAATTTGCCCTTATCACGTGTGAGGATGTAGACGGGTTTTTGGCTGGAAAAATGACGGCGTTGCAGCGATCGCGGTGACTCCAGCGGCAGGATGCGGTTGGCGTAATACAATACGCCCAGCCATATTTCATCGCCAGTAAGGGTGTAGACGGTGTTGGTGCCCACCATTGCCATCATACGCCGGGTGGGTGCCCGGTAACGGCTCACCTGATACCCTTTACCCATGAAATAGGCCCAGTTGACCGACAGCATAAGCAGCCATGACGAGAGCGCGAAGACACAGAACGCCGAAATAAATTTTCTATTAAATTCCCATCGCCATATGAACACCCCAGCGGCGATGAGGATCACACCCAGCAGGCACCAGCCGGGCAGGGTCAGGGTGCCGAGTGCGGGCTTGAGCAGCGATACTGCCTGCATTAATGTCCAATGTCCATCATGCCAGAGTGGCGGGCGATGCGAACAGGCCGCCAG
>JAKAYZ010000059.1 GCA_021816165.1 Planctomycetota bacterium
CCTCGGTGAGATTTGGACCGCCGAGGGTGATGAGGCGCTGGCCAAAGCACGTGCGGATGGGAAACAATAATGCGTGTACTGGTGGTGGTTGAGGGCAAGCATGAGCGCGATGGCGCGGTCCATGCACTGATACAGCGGCTGCGGCCTGATTTGGCCGACTTGGATTTTGATCGACTGGCCAATTCAGACATTCACGTTCACCACGGCAAGGGGCGCGGGTACGAAAAAAAGGCGATTCGGTGGATGCGTGAGGCCGAAAGGCGTGGGTTTGAGGCCATTATTCTTTTGGTTGATCGCGATAAAGTTGCTCAACGCACAACTGAAATCACGAACGCCCAGAACAACACTGATGTGTGTGCCCTTCGGCGCGCGCTGGGCGTTGCCATCGAAAGCTTTGATGCTTGGATGCTGGCGGATGAAAAAGCCCTCAGCATTGTTCTGGCAAAAACGGTTCAGACGCGGAGTGAACCGGAAACACTTGCGGATCCGAAAGATCATTTCACGAGACTTTTGGCGACGCTGGGGTTGGCATCAGGCGGTGCCGAATTGTATGCCCGGATTGCGCGGGAGTTGGATATTTCCAGGCTGGAAACCCGTTGTTCGCAGGGTTTTGGCGTCTTTGCCGGTCGGTTACGTAACATGTAGAGCGGCAGTTGTTATTCGTCCGGCATCATCGCCGGCGGCGCTTTACTGCCCGCCGAGTTGTACCGCCAACAGACCCTTCTGGAAGTGCAGGCGATTTTCGGCCTGTTGAAATACGATGCTGCGGTCAAAATCCATGGCTTCATCGGTTATTTCCACACCGCGATACGCGGGCAGGCAGTGCATCACCACGGCATGGGCCGGGGCGGCGGCGATGAGTTGAGCGTTTATCTGATAGGGCGTGAAAATTTTCATCCGCTGAGCTTTTTCATTTTCCTGGCCCATGCTCACCCATGTATCGGTGTAAATAATATCCGCCGCCTTAACCGCTTCCCGCGGATCGGTGGTGGCCTGAAAATCAAAGCCGGGAACACGGGAAGCCATCTGCACATCGGAATGATCAAGCTCATAGCCGACCGGCGCCGCGATACGAAATTTAAGACCGAAAACCGCACAGGCTTCCATCAGGGACCGTGCGACATTGTTGCCATCACCTACATACGCCAGAGTCAGGCCGGAAAGTGATCCGAAATGCTCGCGGATCGTCAGCAGGTCGGCCATGACCTGGCACGGGTGGCTGCGATCGGTTAAGGCGTTGGTAACGGGGCGATTGCTGTGGCGGGCGAGTTGGACAACGGTGTCATGGGCGAAGGTGCGGGCCATAATGGAATCACAAAAGCCTGAAAGCACACGTGCGGCATCGGGCACACTTTCGCGCGTACCGAGGCCGATTTCACCGGGGGTTATGTATATGGCGGATCCGCCGAGATGGATCATTGCCACTTCAAAGCTCACACGCGTGCGCAACGACGGCTTTTCAAAAATCATCGCGAGTGTTTTGCCGGCGGCCATGGGATCATTGCGGCCTGTGGAGCGGTACTGGGCTTTGAGCCGCGCCGCCACTGCCAGCAGATGTTCAAGCGCAGGGCGTTGCATGCCGAGAATATCAACGAAATCAAATTTGCCGCTCGGCGATAAGCCGTTGGTCTGGATCATGATGTCGCCTCAGTTCAGATTTTTCAATCCCGGGATATTGGTATTCAACGTACGATCAGGAGCGAACAATTTCGGTTCCCACGCCCTGATCGGAATAAATTTCCAGCAGCAGGGCGTGCGGAAATCGGCCATCGATAATATGCGTTTTCTGCACACCGCCATCCAGGGCGATAAAGCAGGCCTCCACTTTGGGAAGCATGCCTTCGCCAATATCACCCGCGGCCACGAGTTTTTCAATATCCGTGCGGGAAACACTGCGCAGAAGGGAGTTGGGATCATCCTTGCGGCGGCGTATGCCGTGCGTATCGGATACCAGCACCATTTTTTCCGCTCGGCAGGCGGCCGCGACAAAGCCGGCGGCGGTGTCGGCATTGACATTGAGCTTTCCGCCGGCATTATCCAATGCAATCGGGGCGATGACGGGGATATAATCCGCGGCGGTAAGCGCCTGGAGAAGCTCGGCGTTGACGCGTGTAACCTGCCCGACACGGCCAATGTCAATGCGCGGATTGAATTCATCGGATAAGTAGAGTTTTTCCGCAAACAATACCGCACTGCCCAGAGAATTCAGTTGCATGGCCTTGCCGCCAAGTTCGCAGATGGTTTGAACAATAAACGTATTGATGTCATTAACCAGCACATGTTCGGCAATCGCCAGCGTGCGGTCGTCGGTGTAGCGGCGGCCCATGACAAACTGGGCCTGCAATCCGGCTTCATTCATGGCCTGCGTGATGGCTTTGCCCCCGCCATGCACCACCACAGGCCTCATACCCACCGCGTGCATAAAGACGATGTCCGTAAGCACTTTGCGGAATTCTTCCCGGGAGTCCATAAATGAACCGCCGAGTTTAACAACCACAATTTTTTCATTAAAGCGCTGGATATATCCCAGTGCTTCAATAAGCGCTCCGGCCTTTTCGAGAATCGTTTTATCCATGGCCACGTCCATGGGGTAACTCCGTTAATGGTTCATTATCATCCACATCCGCGCGGCCGGAAAAGAATCCACGCCGGCTGTTAACGTCAAGCGCTCAGCCGTGGCCACAAAGCCAACATTCCCGCGCAGGGGATAAACAGGGCGATGAGAATACGATTGCTTGGCGCTGAATGCAAGGATTTATTGCCCGGAATGTCCGAAAAATGCGAAATTGGGACCCAAAATTGGCTGAATTTCGTCAAGTTATTGAAAAGTTGATGGATTTTGACTTGAAACGCCCCTGCCTTTGCCACTAGCATCATGTCTGTACCGGATGGTGATATTGTTTGGATAACAAAAATGCCTGTGACTTCAACGTTGAGTAAAAATTCAGATCATTTGCCCGTGCGGCCAGTTCTTGACCCGCGACCATATAGCCGGAAAGATGCCGGAGATGTACTTGCGGTTGGCCTGGCGACCACCGTTCTAATGTGGTCTGCCGGATACATTTTTCGCATGCCCGGCGACCGTGTTCCGGCCCCGCTGATACTTGTTGCGATGGTGGTGATCCTGATCGGCGGCGGGTTTACGGCCGCCTGGCGCACACGGCGCGGGCCGATTGGCGGGCTGTGGTCTGGACTGATCACCGGGGCATTGAACCTGCTGGTGCTGGGTTCCCTGGGCCGGGACCTTACCACCGATCAGCGCATTGTGGCCTATGAATTTGTCTGGGCCCCCATCAGTGTGATATCCACCGGTCTGCTGGCATGGCTGGGCGGTTTTTTTGGGGCAAAGTTCAATCCGGATCGACGGCAATATCTGCATCCGGAAGGCTCATTTACGCTTTCAACAGCTCTTGCCACGCTGATATTAATTATGGCCGGTGGGATGGTAACGGGCCTTAATGCGGGGCTTTCCGTCCCGGATTGGCCTGATTCGTTCAAATTCGGCATGTTCTTTTTTCCAATATCCCATATGACCGGCGGGGTTTTTTTTGAACACACGCACCGCCTGCTGGGCACGCTGGTTGGAATGGCGACCCTGATTCAGGCCGTTTACCTGTTTCGTCATGAGCGTCGGCGATGGGTAAAATGGACCGCATTTACCGCTCTGATTATGGTCATTGTTCAAGGGCTGATGGGAGGGTTGCGCGTAACCGGGCACTTTACGTTCGCCGAAACACGGTTGCACATGGACCCCAGCACAACGCTGGCGATTGTGCATGGGGCCTTTGGCCAGGTGTTTTTTGCGGTGCTGGTGTTTCTGGCGGCGGTGTGCTCGCCAAGCTGGACCAGCAACATCCAACCAAAGCCCCGCCTCAGCGCTCATATTGGCCGGGGCATCGCCTGGGCACTCGTTGGGGTACTTCTGGTGCAGCTAACGCTGGGGGCAATCCTGCGGCACATCGGCGGCGTATTGCTTTTGCATATCAGCGTGGCAGTCATTGTGCTGCTGCTGGCGCTGTTTTCCGGTGGCCGGGCATGGGGATTAAATCCGGACCAACTGATTCTCAAACGCATTGGCCTGGCACTGTTGTGCGTGGTAGCCCTGCAGGTGCTCCTGGGCGTCTGCGCGGTGATTGCATTGGGCGGGGGCGGCCCGTTGGAGCATCCGGATATGGCGCAGGCGGTCATTACCACCGCGCACCAGACCACCGGAGCGATCTTGCTGGCCATTGCCGTGCTTCTGGCGGCATGGACAGTGCGGCTGGAATCTCCCGTGAGCTTAAGGGCATTGGATGCGTAAAGCCGGACGATCCGGACCCACCGTTTCAATGGCCCGTTGTAACGCCAAGCGTTGTCACGATAGCTGATTTTCCGGCGGATTGGCGGCTGTTTTATTCTACATTTGCAGTGAAACATGCTGCTTTCGCAACTTCGGAATCAGCGCGTTGTACTGCGCGGAAATCGAGACATCCGTGGCGCCGGCTTGCCGGGTGCAGCAACAAATTGAGAATCGGAACTCCTGCTGCTCCTTTTCATGCCGTTTTGCCGGCACGTTGTTCATTTTTTAGCCCGCCACGGCGGCAGGGACAGATTAACGATAAGGGGCCGTCCATACGGGAGTTGGGATCCAGTGAGGAATTGCGGGGGAAATTCACCGGGACTTGAAATAGTGCAACCGGCCGGATTGAGAGCGTAACCGAAGGATTTGCCGGTAAATGGATCATGGGGAATTTTGGGTAAATATTTTGGAACCAGTTCCGCAAGGCGGGCCGGGAATTTGCCTCGATTACCGTGGTAGGCAACAAGTGCGAAGCAGAGTTTATCGATTCTGGTGCCGCAGGCGCGGCGGGCCGCACCTGCGATCAGGCTACTTAGCCCGATGTGCATCTCAATTACAAGACGCCTGGGCATCTTGTGCCCGTTGCGCAGCCCCGCTGTCATTTTCATCAACGACCGTTGCTTATTCAGAAAGCCCGGGGTGTTCAGTAGCCGGACGGTGTTGTCTATAAGACTGTTGAGCCTCGTTGCCGCCACGGCGAATGTGGAGCGTTGCCAGGGCTTGCGGTCATGTGAGAACAGAGTATCAAACTGGGCCAGATCCGTTTGGGTCTTATTCTCTGCCGCACGTTCTATTGCATCCAGGTTGAACCACCGCTGTGTCGTCCGCTCATCCCCGGAAAGGGAGGCTGGATGCGGAAGGGAATTGAGCATACGTAGATACGCCAACGCCTGAACGGATGAAAGCTTGCCCGACTCGGCCAGCGCCTCGTCAGCGGCCGTGACCGTGGACAGCCGCGATTCGTGGCTCAGGCCACGTTGCAGTATCGGCAGGAAATGTTCATAAGTGGCTAATATCAGGCCACGATGTGCGGCAATCAGATCGGATTCACACCGCCTGATCTGGTCATGATGCAACTCCAGCATGGCCCTCTTTGCGAGATTGATCGCAAGCGCGTCGATGTCGTTAATTATTCCCGCGACGCACCCGCTCGCGCCGAACATTCCCTGCCCAGACCTCTCCCGGATAATCGGCAGGAAGAACCGTGAACGCGTGAATGCCGCCGCCGCAATGTCCAAGGCACCACCATTGGCGCGCAGCCAAGCTGCGGTGAAAGCATTCGCCTTGGCTGCCCATGGCCGACGGGCAAGGCTTTGCATATAGTCGGGTGAGAGGCGCAAGTGCCTTGCGGTTCCGATCGCCGCGTAATCGGCTTTCGTGAGAAATTCCTGCAGCGGTATATATTGCGGCCCTTGCAGATCGCGATCCGAAATCCCAAGCGCCTTGCGAAACTTATGTCCCCAGTTTTTATTTTCCACATAAACCATTTTCCCCGCCGCCATTGTGTAGGAACCACCACGAAATGACTGCGGCCGGAACAGAATCAGCAACGGCACAGCGGCATTATTTTGCGGCGTAATACCTTTGCCAAATCGCTGGTTAAACGCGGCCACATAATCCACCAGACCATTCTTCGTCAGCGGCCTGGTGATGCGTGTGGTGGCGTAACCGATGGGAATCGGTGCAGCCACCGTTGCGCCATCAGCACGGGTGAGCGATATGGCGGCAACAGCCATGGCCAAATATGACGCTATGATGCGCAACTTCCGCATGATTGCATCTCCACAGTTTTTTTGCCGGCGGGCGGGCCCGTGGCGTACGCATTACGCGTATTGTCGCGTAAAAGGGGCGGCGGGCAAAGTTATGGCGATGACGCGATATCGCGATTTTTCCGGCGGGGGCGTTTGGCAGTGTCAATCGGGACATCCGTAGTGCCGGCTTGCCGGTTCATGCTGCGAATGAAACGGAGAATTTCAGGAAAGCAACACTGCGCACAGGGCCAAGCGAATCGCCGTGCATGAAAAGTGTGCCATGTTTTTATGACACAGCTCAGCGCGGCTGGCTGCGAGCCCGGCTTCGCGGTTGTTTCAGCAACGGACACCATTACAGAGTTCCGCCGCCAAGGGTGTTACTTTCGCATCAGGCTGCAGTGCCCGGTGTAGTTGGCGGGAGGTCAATTCCGCGGCAGCATTATTTACCGGCTGATGGGCTGAGCACCTTGTTAATCATATAAATTGTTGCATCGTGGGTGTAAATGGGGCCGCCGACGATATGGGCGCTATCTACCATGAGTATTTTCTGACCGTTGGAGCTGATGGTAACAGCCTGTCCATCGCCCATATTTTGGATTGGGGCACTGGCGGCCGTGATCTGATAAAGCGCGATATGATGCCACAGCAGCGAGCGCAATTCATTGCGATTGGTGGATTGAGTCAATTCCGTCAGGGTCCCCTTGGGCAGTTGCTTGAAGGCGGCATTGGTTGGGGCGAAAACGGTGTAATTACCGGCGGTCTTCATGGCATATTCCAAGCCCGAGGATTTAATCAGCGAAGCGAACGTGGAAATCTGCGGTTCGTTCTTCATTACCCGCCAGGAGGAATAATTCTGCGGATTGGATAAGACGGTTTTGCTGCTGATCATACTGCTGCAACCCGCTAAACCGAGCATTAGAACGGCCAAGGTGGTCCAAACCGCTAAGTGTTGTTTCCGCATTTTGACGTCCTCGCAAAGATCGAATCTTCAATTACCGAAGGGATTATAATGGTAGAAGGGGCAAATTGTATAGCGTCAGATGCCCCGGAGTGGTTTTGGTTGAAATTCCCATAATCCATCCGGTATTTTGCACCGGCAAAACGTACCACTCCACGGGTTACATTCGATTGGATGCACCGTTGCCCGGGGCAGAATTCCACGGCGGGTCGTTCTCAAGGTGATTCCGACGGGCGATTGTTGGGGCGGGCGGCCAGCGGCTTGCCGCAGTGGCGGCAGAAGCGATCAGGATAATCATGCGGCCAGCCACAGTTGGGACAGTTATGGGCCTTGGACGTTTCCTGCGTATCTTCCACAATATGCGCCAGGCGGCGCACCTGGGCTAAAAGCAGATACCACAACCCCAGTACCAGTGTGATACTGGAAATAATCAACAGCGAATATGCCACAATGGCCTGAATGGTGGTAAAGCGGCCGATATGAAACGTTCCCCATATTGAAACGCCATACAAATACCAGCCCGGCGCGGCGGTAAGCACGGCCAGCGCGAGCATGACATACGCAATGCGGCGAAAGTGCTTCCGCTTACGAACGACCGAAGCCGGCAGCCCGACATCATGTGGATGCAATGGTGGCGTATTGGCAGTCATGAATACTCCAGCAACCTTATTCCCACTCTATCGTGCCCGGAGGCTTGCTGGTAATATCATACACCACCCGGCTTACAGAGCGAACTTCATTGACAATTCGATTGCTGATCCGCGCCAGTACATCATAAGGAATGCGACTCCAATCCGCCGTCATAAAATCGGTGGAGTCCACGGAGCGCAGGGCAATGACCGGCTTATATCCGCGGCCATCACCCATGACCGCAACCGAATGAATCGGCAGCAGCACCGCAAATGTTTGAGCCGTGGAGCGGTACAATCCGGCGGCGACAATTTCTTCGAGCAAAATCTCATCGGCATCCCGCAAAATCGCCAGTTTTTCGCGCGTTATATCCCCGATACAGCGCACCGCCAGGCCCGGTCCGGGAAAGGGATGCCGCCAGACCATATTTTCCGGCA
>JAKAYZ010000060.1 GCA_021816165.1 Planctomycetota bacterium
TTAAGCCCGTGGGTGGTAATACCTGCCGAGTATGCGTCGATGACATCCCCCCTTAAATGCCGTGCCCAGCCTTCGGCCATCTGGCTGCGGCAGGAATTACCCGTGCATAAAAACAATATTTTTATCTTACCAGTCATAAATGGCAGTTCCTCATGATTCATTGTGATGCCGGGCATAGTCGCTGCCATGACCGGCGCACGCCGTTAACAACACTTGCTGCCTGTTTCGCCCGGTGTCTGGCCGGCCCGGCTTACCCGAATGCCTTCCATAGCAGCGCGATCACGTGCCAACTGCGGTGCATCGGCAAAGCAGTCACCAAGGCAGTAAAGTAAACTTTTATGAAACCGCCCCTGCGCGGCCGTCAACCTGTAGTGCATCCACAGGCCCTCCCGCCGAGCCTTAACCAGCCCCGCCCGCCGCAGATACGCCAGGTGCCGGGACACCTTTGGCTGCGACATACCCAGCACGGTTACGAGGTCGCAGACACACACTTCCCCGGCGGAAAGCAGATTTAATATCCGCAGTCGCGTGTGATCTGAAAACGCCCGGAACATTTGGCTCATTTCCTGGGCCGACAAATGGGATTTGGCTTTGGGGGTTTCCGCTATCTTCGCCCCACCTGTTGGTTGGCATTGGGAGGCCCCTTGCGACGATCTGTCGCACTGGCAGGCGATTGGAGATCGGTCTTTGCGCGGGCGGCTGGCGGCAGTATTAAAAGCTCTTTTCATATTGGCATTATATATGCCTAAGCATATATAGTCCACCGATGCGTTTGCCGGCTACGCAAAGGCCTGACGGCGTGAACTATTCTGCAAATGGTGATGGTGCGACATTGGCGGCGGCCCCCATACCTTCACAGCGTCCGTCCAAGTGGGAACAGAGTTGCAATACGCCGAAATGCCCCGGATGCGGGGTGTCGGGCCAACGGCGACTTTGATGATGGTGAATCGTTACGGCCCCGGTTATTGCTCGGACAAGCCCGTACAGACGGCATAAAACCGCATTATTTGCCTAAAAATCGCGTTAGGGTTTAGTTAGATGTCAGAAACTGTCATCAGTTGCAGTTTTTTTGATTACTTTTTCCATCATTGACGTTTGAATGTGCAGAAACCAGCGGAACTGCATGCGTGTGCAGGCCGGATGGTTGGGCACTTAAATGGAGATTGGTTATGACATCCGCCTTCACTCATAATTCTTCCATGGGGGCCGTCCGGTCGCATGCGGTAGAAAGTGATCCGCGTCCCGTGCCGATCCGCATCGGCAAGGTGAATCGCCTATTTTTAACCAGGGCGATTCGCTCAGGCGCTTCACTGCGTCGTCTTTCCCGCGTGCTGAATATCTCGGTTCATCAGGTTTATCAGTTATGCCTGCATTATGGGTTGGCGGTTGGGAAACATATGCCGCCGCATCTCCCGGCCATCATCCGCCAGCAGACCCGTGCCGGGAAAAGCCTTGTGCAATTAGCCCAGCAGCATCACATCAGTTACTACCGGGTAGCCGCCATTGTGCATCAGTCCGCCGATGGTACGCCGCCGATGGATGCCGCGTACCCGGGACGCCATCACGATGGCTTGCGCCAAATAGCGCGGGCGAAGCACAGCGGCAGGACAGCGTCATTAGCGTGGCGCAGGGACGCCAAGCCGGCCGCCTGACCGCCAGATGGGATATGTAGTGTTTTTGTATTGAGGAACGCAGCATGTTTTCGCAGACCACAGCCATACCTTCGCTGGATTGCGCACCGCCACAACCACCGGGCACCCCACCCATCGGATCGATGCGCCGCCGAAGACGGATGCCGCGCCCCGATCCGGTTGCCGTTTGCAACGCTATCCGCAGCGGCCAGACGCTGCGCCAGACGGCCATGGAGTTTGGAGTTTCCATCAGTCTTATTTATGTCATTTGCCGACAGGAGGGAGTTAAATTGAAAACGCCAATTACCCTGGCCACACGTCAAGCCATTGTGGACGATGCCCGCAACGGTGCCACCATTATGTCGCTGATGCGGAAATACAAAGTCAGTTACCACCGCGTGCGGTCGATTATTGACCGGTCCGGATCGCAGCCGATGAAGGATTCCTCGCGCCGGGTATTAAAAGCGGTTGCGCTGCTGCTCAACACGCGTATGACATTTGAGGAAATTGGCCGGGAGCTTAACACATCCGGCCAGCGAATTCATCAGATTTATAAGGATGCGACGAGTGCTGGCATCCGGTTTGAACATAGGAAGATATAGGCGGCGGTGACGTGTCGATTGGCTGTATTGACTGATGGATGGGTGGCTAATTAATGGGAGAATCCGCCATGACGGTGCCATCGATTAAGAGAGCAAGCAGGGGCGCTGCCGATTTTGTCGGCAGCCGCCCTTTTATTGAGCGTCGGATGGTGAGCAACGCGCCTTTTTTCTGGTTCGGCTTTTTGGTTGGTTTCGGCGTCATTTTTTGTCTGCTGGTTTATTAAATCGGCCAGCTTCGAATCAATCCCCGCGTTGGGCAATGACCTGGCGAGGCGGCCGAAGGCGGAGTGAATGCGGAGAAGAATCGGCGCTTTGTTGGCCCGGTGCGCTGCGGACGGACGGGTATTGGCGTTGACGATTTTATTATTGTCATTGACGGAGTTTTGTCATCAAAAAAACTTTCGGTTTTCTATGGATTTTTTAATTGACGGCGGCAAGGAAACAGGCGACAATCGGGATAACGGCTGAATTGCGGAGGCAATTCGGCTGCGTCGGAGGCAAATGCGATTGAATTTTGATGAGGCTTTTCAGATTTTGACGGGTCACCAGCCGTTTGCATGGCAGCGGCGGCTTTACGACGATTTCCGGGCGGGTAATCTGCCGCAATTAATCGACCTGCCGACCGGCATGGGCAAGACGGCCGTCATGGCAGTCTGGCTGCTGGCCCGCGAGTGTCCTCTCAAGGGCCTGCCCACTCGGCTTGTCTATGTGGTCGACCGCCGGACCGTTGTGGATCAAGCCACCGAGCTTGCCGAAAAGCTGGCCATCAACGCGCCCGCGGCGGGAATTCCCTTACCGCCGTTGGTTAGCACGCTCCGGGGACGGCTTGCCGACAACCTTGAATGGACCCGCGACCCGTCAAGGACGGCGATCATCATCGGAACCGTCGATATGGTCGGAAGTCGACTGCTCTTCAGCGGCTACCGCAGCCGCTACAAATGGCGTCCGCTTCACGCGGGCCTTTTGGGCCAAGATTCGCTGTTAATCCTCGACGAAGCCCACCTGAGCGACCCCTTCAGAAAGCTGCTTTGCGATATCGGCAGCGACGGGCAATTTCAGGGGGCCAAGGGCAGGCCGATGCAGGTGGTGTGCATGTCCGCAACATCGGGAGGGGTTGGCGTTAGAAAGTTCCAACTCACGACTGACGACCTTCGGGGCGGAGTCGACAGCAATCCCGTCCTTGAACGCTACAAGGCAATAAAGCGTCTTCAAATACACGGACCCACCAAAGATTTCTTGGGTGCGGCCGCTAAGAAGGCCGTGGAACTGGCCGCGGGCGGATCACGCGTGGTCGTGTTCGTTCGGTCGCCTGACGACGCCGTCAAGATAGCCGAAAAAGTTCGGGTTTCCGGTGACAAAAAGAACAAGCCATTTGGTAACGCAGTAGAAGTTCTTACCGGCACAATGCGTGGCATTGAACGCGACGAACTGCTCGATAAACCAGTCATGAAACGTTTCCTAAACCCTCCGAACGCCCAATCTGACGGCCCTGTGATATTGGTCTCCACCAGCGCCGGCGAGGTCGGTTTCGACCTGAACGCCGACCATATGGTATGCGACCTCGCCCCGATGGATTCCATGATCCAGCGGCTGGGGCGGGTTAATCGCCGCGGCAAGGGCGAGGCGCAGGTGCATGTTTTCCAGCGGGAGGCAAAGGCCAAGAAAACGAAGGATAACGATGCTGAGAAGAAAAAAGAAATTGGGCCGACCTACGAATCCGCGTCAGCCGAGGCACTGAAGGTGCTGGGGACCCTACCGATGCTCGACGGCGGCCACAATGCCAGCCCTGAAGCCCTGGCACACCTGGAAATTCCCGATGCCGCTCTGAATCCCAAGCCCCGAACGGTTGAACTAACTGATATATTGTTGGACAACTGGAGCATGACCACCATCGTGGAACCCATGCCGGGCCGGCCACCGGTGGCTGACTGGCTGCGCGGTGTCGCCGACGATAAACCGGAGACCACCATCGCGTGGCGGGCGGAACTCGACGTGGCGGGCTTTGCCGGCCTCGACATCAGCGATGTGGAAGATTGGTTTGATGCGCACAGGGTGCTTCCACAGGAAACGCTTACGGTGCCCGCCTACGAGGCCAGCAATTGGATCCTGGAGCGATGGCGTCAGCTTGATGACGAGGCTCAGTCGAAAATTGCCCGCCGACCATGCGTCATCGACCGTGGCGGCCTGCGGATCGTCACTGTCGAAACGCTCACTACCAATCTCGGCAACAAAAGCCTGTGGGATATTATCGGAGCCGACATCATCCTGCCAGCGTCATTCGGCGGTATTGAGCGCGGGCGCGGCTTGCTGGACGCGGAAGCACCAAAAATCGGACCGAATTCAGACCGGGACACTCCCGCGAGGGTTGCTGATGTGGCGGACGAAATACTGAGCCAGTCCGGCCGAAGGTATCGGATGGTCACGTCGGATGAGTCAGAGTTTACCCTTTGTGGCGATGCCCCGCCGGATCCGGGCGATCTTTCAAAGTTCGCACTGGACCTTCCCTCCGACGGCGACACCGTGCGCCACCTTGTCAGCTTGGTGCCGAAACGCGACCGCACCGAGTTTGGATCACAGGCGCAGGGCTTGACGGAGCACGTCGTCGCGGTATGCAGGAATGCAGAGGAAATCGCCAAACGATTGTCGTTGACGGGGCCAGTCGCCGAGGCCCTGCAACTGGCGGCGGAATGGCATGATGCGGGCAAGGGGCGTGAGGCTTGGCAGAACGCGGTCGGTGGCAAGGTTGGCGAACCGCTCGCGAAGTCCGGCGGGCGCATGCAGCGAATCGCCGGCGGCTACCGCCACGAGTTCGGCTCCCTGCGCGAGTTCACAGATACGCACAACACCAGCCTCGAACCTGAAATCTTCGATCTCGCCGCACATCTGATCGCGGCGCACCACGGTCGCGGCCGGCCGCATTTCCCGAAGGGCGGCTTCGACCCCGATGCCCGCGCTGCGTCTCCGTCGGTCGCGGCAGACGCAATGCGGCGGTTCGCCAGGCTTCAGAAAAAATATGGATGGTGGTACCTCGCGTGGCTTGAAAGTTTGCTGCGGTGCGCGGATGCTATGGCCTCTGCAGAAAAAAGCGGGGAGAATGGCAAATGACCGATATCACGCCGAACATCTCGATCCCCGTTGATCTCTCCAACCCTGGCCAATTTTTCGCCTGCTGCGGCCTGCTGGAACTGGCTGACCGCCTCTGGCCGGATGCAATGGGGTGGTTCGAGAACGCACAGTTTATGATCGTATCCAACGACACCGCCTGCAAAATCGATGCCCTGTTGTGTGCATTGGCATCTGCGGGGGTCGATCAGCTTGACGGTGACGATGACGCGACCTCACCCCTGAGGCTCAAGCTCACAGAGTCGAAATGTCTGCGGCTTGATTGGTGGCAGGATGAGGCCGCGGGCGGCAAAAATCTCAAGACTTGGGCAGGGCAGCAATCCGGCCCAAATATTTTCAGATTGATGCTGAAAGCGGCTGGTAGGGCCCCACCCAAAGCGCCTTTGGATTACGCTGACGCTATTTTTGATTCCAAGGATGGAAAGCAAAATAAAAAGACAATCTCACCATTTTATTTTGACGCCCGACGGGCGGGAACCGCTTTGGACGCCGGCTTTTCCGCCGACGAGCAGCAGATGTCCGTTCGAGACTTCCCCGCGGTGGAAGCCTTGGCGCTTGTCGGCCTGCAACGTTTTCGACCCCGTGTTGATGAATCCACCTCACCCACCTCCCTCGTTTATACGCCATGGCCCCAACCGTTGGCCCCGGCGTCCGCTCAATGCATCGTTTGCGGCGCATTGGTTTTGCCGTCTTGTCAACGATATAGATTTACGAAGCCCTCGCGTGGGGGCAAGTACGCATCCATGTTTAGCCGCGCAACGCGCGAAAGGAGATCATATGCCTGATGTCAGAGTTGAACAATACGACAAATGGTTGAGGGACGACGGTCCCGTTGCGCTGGTGATCCGACAGTGGCTTGTCCCCGCCACGCAACCAGACGATATTATTTTTCCCCCCAGCTACGCAAACCCATCTGAGAAAAAGGGCGATCCTCCGGTCTACAACATCGACGGAGAAGGTAGCGAGTCGGTTTGCGTACTTGACAGCGTCCCGTCCCAGGCCAACCGTGTCGAGCCCATCTTCGGCCGGAAACCCTATCGCGAACTGGTGCCGCAAATTGTGATTAAATTCAAGGATGGCCTTGAGCGTAGCGTCTTGGAAATCGGCCATCGTATTGCCGACGCCGCGTTTCGCGGCACGGAGTTGGGGAGTAGAATCGCCGAGGTCCTCGTCAAGCACCGCGACGGCGATAGCACCGACTTGGCTAAATTGGCCCCGACCTCGCTGGTGTTCGGTGCCTGGGATTCGCGTGGGACCCAAGTCAAGATTCCGCGTCTCGTCATTTCTATCGTCCGCGCCAAGGACGTCGTCCGCCGGACACGCTCGGCCCAATATTTCCCCGCGATAAGTTATGAACGCGAGGGCCTCATGCCGGACGACCTGGACGGTAAGCCATCTGAGTCAGGGCTCGCGGAGGCACCGGCGGTCGGCAAAATTGGAGGTGTGCACGTGAGGGGAACCATCACGCGCGACGCATCGCTTAACTTGGTCGCCCTGCGGGCGATCAGGGGCGGCTCGGAGGAGCAAACGCTCAAGCTCCGCCGGTATATCCTCGGGTTGTGCGTCGTCGCTCTCGCCGCTGAACCAGAACTCGACCTGAGGCAGGGATGCCTGCTCACGCTCGACCCGGGACGGTCCCCGTCCGTCGAGATCGTTTACCGGGACGGTAAACGCGAGAAACTCTGCGTCGCTGCCCACGATGCGCTAGCTTTTGCGACGGCCGTGGCTCGCCAATTTGGTGTCGGCAGCGACCTAACTGTAGATTTCAACGTCAAGACGCTCAGTAAAGCCCTGGCCTCTACAAAAGCGGCCAAGAAAAAACGCGATGGGAAAATGGCCCCGGCCAGCGACGCGACGCCAGCGGAGGACGGCGCAACCGATTCCGAAGACGGGGCGTCGGCGTGAGCGGATATCTACTCATTACCGTTCATTGGCTCGACGACCGTTACCACGGCGTGATTGGCCGAGGCGGCCCGCCGGAGTGGCCACCATCACCATTCAGGCTATTTCAGGCCCTCGTAGCTGGCGTTGCACGTGCCGGAAAGCTTGACACCTCGGCCCCATCCCTCCGCTGGCTTGAATCATTGCCAGCGCCGATGATCATCGCACCAAATAGCCGGCCGGGCCAGGCCGCCACGCACTTCGTTCCGAACAACGACGGCGACAGGGTGCCCGACCGCCAAGGCCGCCTCACCGGGAAGAAATTCCAACCGACCATCATGCTCGGCGATCCGACACTTCATTATCTTTGGGCGTGCCAACCGGCGCAGGAAGAAACCCAAGGTGTTGTTGCTGCTGCTCGCTCGCTGATTTGCCTCGGGTTGGGCGTCGACATGGCATTCGCCGATGCGCGACTTGTCGCCGAAGAGCAGATCAATTCGATTCCCGGAATCCGCTGGCTGCCTAAATCCGGGACCTCAGACGGGGGCCGGACGCTTCGCGTACCGAGGGTCGGCTCGCTCGATGACATTCTCCGGTCGCATCAGGCCTCGCTCCAGCGCATTGGCGATGATAGCAGCCGCCCCATACTCAGCGCCACCGAGAGACCACGCGTTTTCCGTGGTGTCCTCTATACCGCCCCCGGGTTCCCACTTGCCCGGCCATATCAGGTCTTTGCCCTGCGCCGAGTGGATGGCGAATTTTTTCCGGAGACCCAGGCCCGTCTGATTCACATCGCCGGCATGGTCCGCCACGCGGCAATCAAAGCTATGGATGCTAAGAATGGCTTCCCGCCGCCCGGCGTTCAGGACCCCA
>JAKAYZ010000061.1 GCA_021816165.1 Planctomycetota bacterium
TATTATCCGCGCCATCTACCTTCCCGCCGGCACAAAGGCAACCGGCCCGAATCCGCGGATACAGGCGGCGCCGGCAGACCCCGTGCGGGTTACGCAGACGCTGTCCGCCCGGGCTTTGACCGAGCCGCAACCGGGTTTGCACACCTACGACATGGGACAGAATATGGTGGGTTGGGTCCGCATGAAGGTCAGCGGGCAGCCGGGCCAGAAAATCGTGATCCGGCATGGCGAAATGAAAAACCCGGATGGAACGATCTATACATCAAATTTACGTGGGGCCATGGCCACGGATATTTATTACCTCAAGGGCGGAGAAGAGTTGCTTGAACCGATGTTTACCTTTCACGGATTCCGCTATGTGGAAGTCCGCGGCCTGAGCGCATCGCCAAAACTTACGGACTTGGAGGGCGTGGTTATTCACTCGCACTTCCGGCGCACAGGACATTTCGCGAGTTCCAGCCCGGCTATCAACCAGCTGTACAGCAATATTGTGTGGTCCCAGCGGGGCAATCATGTTTCAATCCCAACGGACTGTCCGCAACGTGATGAACGCCTGGGCTGGACCGGAGATACACAGTTTTTTATACCAACCGGGGTGATGAATTTTGATGTCTCGGCATTTTTCACCAGTTGGCTGGTGACATTGTGCCAGGATTCACAGTCCGCCAATGGATCGTTTGCCGATGTTGCGCCTTCCGTGTGGGGCAACAACGGTGTTACCGCATGGGGCGATGCAGCTTTAATCTGCACCCATCAGATATACCGCACGTATGGTGATACACGCATCATCCGGCGGCATTACGCGGCCATGCGGCGGTACTTTAAGTATCCGGCCAGCCTGACCCGCAACGGCATTATGACCGCCCAAGGTTTTGGAGACTGGCTGAACATGGGCGGCGGTGCGAGCATGCAGGTAATCGGCACGGCCTATTATGCCATGCTCGCCGGCATCATGGCTGAAATGGCTTCCGCCATCGGACAAACTTCCGATGCGCACGGCTTTGCGCAGTTGCATAAGCAGTTAAAACGGTCCTTTGCCTCCAAACTTATTCTGCCGGACGGCAAAATTGCACAAAGCAGCCAGACCGGCTTCGCACTGGCTTTCACAATGGGGCTTGTTCCGGATAATTTGCGCCCGAAAGCGGCGCGGCAGTTTGCGGCGGATATCCAACACCGCGACTGGCATCTGGCGACGGGTTTCATCGGCACGCCGCGATTATTGCCTGCATTAAACATCGCCGGGCGGAACGATATCGCCTACAAACTTCTTTTTCAAACATCCATGCCTTCATGGCTTTATCAGGTAAAAACGGGCGGATCAACCACCATGTGGGAGCGCTGGAACGGCTGGAGCAAATCGTCCGGCTTTGCCCCGATTACGATGAACTCTTTTAATCATTATGCATTTGGCGCGGTGGGACAATATCTGTACCGGAACATCGCGGGCATTCAAGACGAGCAACCGGGCTACAGGCGTATCCTGCTTTGTCCCGTACCGGGACGGGGTCTGGCATGGGCCCGAGGCGAATATGAATCGATCAGCGGGAAAATCGCCTGCGGGTGGAAGTTGCGCCATGGTATATTAACGGTGGATGTGGAAATACCCGTCAATACCACGGCCCGGATGGTGCTGCCGTCACATACACCCGATCAGGTAACGGAAAGCGGCCGTCCAGTCGATCAGGCCAGCGGAGTACGGCTGCTGGCCAGACACCGGCAATCGGTGGAAATGGACCTGCAGTCCGGCAGTTACCATTTTCAGACGCACTGGAATTTATAGCAGGCCTGTGGAAACCTCAGAGTTCCTTTACCACCAGGCTGGCCAGTCCGCTGCGTTCCGGCCGTTCCAAGGTTACATGGCCGACAATTTCCGAGGCCTTCAGTTTTTCAATTGTAAAGGACAATCCGTTGGAATTCGCATCCAGATAGGGATTATCAATCTGCTCCGCGTCGCCGGTAAGGACGATTTTGGTGAATACCCCCACGCGCCTGGCGATGTTTTTTATTTCGTGCGGAGTCAGGTTCTGTGCTTCATCCACGATCATAAACTGATGGGGAATACTGCGGCCCCGGATATAGGTTAAGGCCTCAAGCACAACTTTGCCGCCTTCGATCAGTGCTTTGAGCTTGGCCTCGGTATTGGCGCTTTCCGCACTGTGAACGCGACGATCGGCCAGCAGAAACTCCAGATTGTCAAAGATTGGCTGCATCCACGCGGCCATTTTCTCATCCTTGCTGCCGGGCAAAAAGCCGATATCACGGCCTAAAGGCATAATCGGCCGGGCGACCAACAGCCGTTCATAGCGCTGTTCATTAAAACATTTCGTCATGCCGGCGGCCAAGGCCAGCAGAGTTTTCCCGGTGCCGGCGGTGCCCATGAGCGTCACCATCTGAATGTCATCATCCAGAAGCAGGTCCAGCGCCATGATCTGCTGCAAATTGCGCGGCAAGATGCCGAAACAGGCTTTTTTTGTCCGTGTCAGCGGAAGCGCCGCATGGAGGGAGGCGACATAACGGCCCAGTCCGGTCTGGCTCTGGTCGGCGTTGTTCTTCAGCAGGACGTATTCGTTGGGAAACAGGGGCGGATCGAGCGCGGCGAGAACCGGGTCCGTAGAATCCAGCCGTTTGGCGGCATACAGCCGGTCGATCGCCGCCCCATCGGTGACGATTTCCCGGCAGCCGGAATAGAGTGTTTCATAGTCCACCTTCTGGGATTCAAAATCCTGTGTATCAATGCCGAGGGCATCGGATTTAATTCGCGCATTGATATCTTTACTGATAAAAATGACATGTTTCCCGGCTTGTTTAAGCCGCCAGGCGGATGCGATGATCCGGTTGTCCGGCACGGATTCGTTGAGTCCAGGAACATGGGTTGCTTCCATGTCCACCCGAATACAGCCATTGTGCCCATTCCATTGTACGCCGTCGGCCAAATGGCCTTTTTCACGGAGCTGGTCAAGATGACGAATGACCATCCGGGCGTTGCGGCCGACATCGTTGGAGTCCTTCTTGAACTTATCCAGTTCCTCAAGGACATCAAAGGGGATGACCACCTGATTGTCATCAAAGGAAAACAATGAGTTTGGGTTGTGAAGCAGAACACTGGTATCAAGTACAAAATACTTCGCGGTCGATTTGGCTGCTGCCATCACTGCGTTTACCTCTGGCCGCCGTCAAACTAACTACCGGGCCGTACGGCACACCCGGAACACCAGCCTTGCGGCTGGCCTGTTAATGCCGGTCCATACTGCATCACCAATCGCATCGGCAGATGGATCGCATCGTTTGTATTATCGACAATATCCTGCCTCGAGCGTCAAGGCAACGGTCCGGCTGAAGGCCGACCAAATCAATTCGTTAAGGAAGTGCTAAAATTATCGCAATATTGAATGATGGTGCATACAATCGGCTTTCCGGTAGGTTTTCCGGGTTTCATTAGGCGGCCGAAGCGGCCGTTTTGGCAGCCGCCCGAAGCGGGGACCTTGGCGCATCGGCAATTCCGGGGTGCGAATACCGTGCTCCGGCGGCAAAAACTTTGCGCTCCACAGCCGCGGCGCAGTGCATTTGCCTTCCCGGTTCAGGAAATTATAATTCAAAAAGCTTCCGGTCAATATGGACATCCGGACGAATAGAGAAAGCGACCAATCTTGTTCAGGCTTTATGTCCGATCCCGGCCGATCGGCGAATCATATGAAGAAATGCGCCATCGCATGATAGATGAGACATGCCGATTCCTGGAGTGGGGTCTGGCCAACCCGGAGGCGGCTGTTCGAATACCCGTGCATCCGGTTGGAGATGATAACTTTTCCCCGGCTGTCCGGACCCTTTTCTGGCAGTTTATTTTTCGCGAGGATTTTGGTCCACCCGGCCTGTAGGCCCCGGCAGTTTCGTATTGATGGCGGAAATCGGGTTGGCGAAATATCACAGGAGTTCACATGGCAGTGGTGGCAACAATCAGCTCTTGGGAAAAGAAGCGGCCCCTGCTGCTGGCCACACTTGTGCTCGCGGCGGCGGCCTGGCTGGCCTGGGATGGCTGGTTAAACTGGCCCGCCCAGGACAATCAGATAGTCAAGAAAATGCTGGTCTCGCATGACGTCTCCACCGCCGGGAAGAAGTTGCTGCGGACATGGCCGGGGTGGCAGGCGGCCTCCGCGAATCAGCGCCTCGAATTTGACCGTTTTGTTCACCGCTCCAATTTTTCAGGCTGGCACAGCGTAACGGATATTAAAAACCAGCGTTGGATTTTTCTGGTGATGGTATGCGTAGGCATCGGCAGTCTTTTCTGGTTCAGCCGGGTGCGGGGACGCAAACTTTCCGCCGATGAAAGCGGCCTGCTGCTTGCGGACAACACCCGGATCGACTGGTCTCAGATCACGATCATTGACAATCGCAGGTGGACGAGCCACGGTATTGTAACGTTAACCTACACCACAGCCGGCAACGAAACACGCCATACGAAAATGGACGGCGTTATCTATGAAAATATCGGTCCGCTGCTCAATGAAGTCGCCGCGCGGGCAAAGAGCGCAAAAATGGTTCCCCCGCCCTGACGCCTGCAGCCAGCAGTCGTAAACAGCGGAATTATCGGCCGCAGACGCCGATATGGCCCGCCTCTAACCGGCCGGGCCGGGATGTCCGCGGATGTAAACCGGATGCACGGGAGCCTTTTATCTTGACGGGTTAAAACCTCAATTACATAATGCCCATCTAATGCTTGCCGGTGAAAGTCCGCCGCAAGGCTGATACTGTTGAGCACTTGAATTAACCGGGGGATGCGCACCCATGAGCACGATCACAAAAAAAGAACTGATTGAATCAGTGGCTGATAAAATCAACGCACCACGCAGCGATGTAAAGCGGATAGTGCAGGCTTTTCTGGATGAGGTGATCAACGAGCTGGGCCGGAACAATCGCCTGGAATTTCGCGATTTCGGCGTTTTTCAATGTCGGTCCCGCGCCGCACGTATCGCCCAAAATCCAAAGACTTTGGACCGCGTTCCCGTGCCGAGCAGGCGGAAGGTTCTGTTTAAGGCGGGCCGACTTATGAAAGAGCGGATCAACGCCTCCCCGGTTGAGGCCAGTCCCAACCCTTCGCCAATGCCCGGCAAGTAAAACCGGGCTTAAAAATAATCCCCGGCAATTCCGCGGTGAGAACGCCGCATCTATTGGAGCAGCGACGGGCCAAAAAAGCAGGCCGCATTTGCCGTCGTGATGCGCTCCACCATATCCACCGAAATCCCTCTTTCGACAGCGATTTGTTCAGCGACATGAACCACATGAGCCGGTTCATTTATTCTTATCTTGCGCACAGGCTGCGGGCTTAGATATGGAGAATCGGTTTCAACGAGAAAACGATCCTCGGGAGCCATTCGGGCAGCCTGACGGACAAAGGGAGCGTTCTTATAAGTCACGATGCCCGTAAAGCCCAAATAAGCGCCAAGAGCAATCCACTGCCGAGCCTCTTCCTGAGTGCCGGTAAAGCAATGCACAACAAATTTTAAATGTTGATAATTGGTCATTATTTCCAGTGCGTCGGCGTGCGCATCGCGAACATGTAGAACAACCGGCTTGCCGCACTCGCCGGCAAGGTCCAGTTGCGCCCGAAAAACGCGCTTCTGCAAGTCCACCGGGGCTGAATTTCCATGATAATCCAGCCCGCACTCCCCCACCGCCAGAAGCCGGGGAAGGTTCATTACGGAACGGCGGAGCTCATCCATATTTTCCAATGTAATTTCCGCCGCGTGGTGAGGGTGATAGCCTAACGCCAAAAATACCTCGGATCGCCGGAGCACAAGCGCGTCGGCCAGCCGGTGATCCGCCGGATGTGTGCCGATGGTTATCATCCGTTCCACGCCTGCGGCAACGGCCCGGGAAATCGCCTCGTCCTGTATTTCCCGAAGTCCGTCATAAGTCAAATGGCAGTGCGTATCGATTAACATGCGGCAATTTTAGCCGTATTGATCAGGCATTCCAACAGACCGGACGCGGGACTTCCGGGTCGATATTTACATTTTGCTTACGCCAAGCTTGCAGATTCTTACCCCATTCTTTGTAGAATTTTTTCATCCAGGTCACATGGCGCTGGCGCATCCGGGCTAAATTAGCTCCATCAACATTCGGCCTGTCGGCAGGTCGGTGTTCGATGATATTCGACATCCCGCAGTTGGCGGATTGGCGATTATCCAAACCTTTCACTTGCACCACATCTTTCCCGCCAGGCAACTGCCGGTCCGCTACCGGCGGTTGCCTTTTTTATTGTTTTGGATAAGCGCCACCGAGATGGATTGCCCCCGCAACGAAGCCGCCTGGGTAGCAGTGGACCGGTGAAATGCAAACTTATGAATCGGCAGCCTGAAAGTGGCGTTATTTTGCAGCCAGTAAGGCTGTGGACCGGTGAAATGCAAACTTATGAATCGGCAGCTACTGTGGATCGGCCGTGATGGACCGGTTTAATCCGTATTAAGCACATACTTTTCGAGGGCCACGGCCACGCCGTCTTCGGAATTGGACGGCACCACATTACCCACCGCATTTCGCAGGTGTTCCGGTGCGTTGGCCATGGCCACGCCGGTTCCCGCCCACTGGAGCATGGGAAGGTCATTAGCGCTATCCCCGATGGCAAGGACCTGCCGGCTTGAAATGCCATAGGCGTCAGCCAGAAAGCTCAGCGCGCTGGCCTTGGTAATATCCGGCGCCACAATCTGCAGCAGGCGGGACTCGCTGTGGATAACGTTCACGCGGTCGTGAAAGCGGCTGGGCAGCAAATAATTCAGTTCATCTATAATGGACGGCTTGCCATGTAGGAAAAGACGCGTGACCGGCACCCGCAGAAAAGCCTCCATTGAAGCAATAACATCCGGTGAGAAGGACCGCCCCGGCGGAATTGAATCCAACGGTACAATACCAAAGTGATCGCTGTAAAGACGATCAATAATTTCCACACTCGGAATGACATCCCGGCAGCGGCGGCGGGCAAACCCGATGATTCGCCGCACCAGCGCGTGGTCCAGGCTGGCGTGGCGCAATACACATTGACGCCTCTCATCCCAGACCAACGCGCCGTTGTGTGACACGATCGGCGTTTCCAGCTTCAAGGCGCGATGATAGAAACGCACGGATCGCGGCGGCCGAGCCGTGGCGATCACGACTTGAATACCACGTTTAATTGTTTCATGAACGGCCCGGTGAACCCGTGCCGTGACGGACTCCCGGGGATTCAACAATGTTCCATCCATATCCAGCGCCACCATGCGCACCGGCTCGCGGCATTGCCGGACAGCGGACAACCGCGAGGCAAAATCAGTTGTCGCCTGGGCTATGACCGGCGTTGGACCGCTAATCACAGCTTCATCGGTGAGCGATACTTCCCCGCGCTCGCGTGATGTCAGTTGCGACCAATGACGGAAGGACTCAAACATTTCGCTGACGGACATAATTCATGCCACCCGCAAAAGAACACCGAAACTAAATCAAACACACCTCCCTACCGAGATGCCGCCGAACGGCAGATACCTGCACTATCGGCCGATTCCGAAAACGTGGATGAGTGTGAATATCGATTTTCAGCTCATCCGCACGCGGGCGGAACTGTATCTCCACCGAGGGCGTATGGTCGCAACAATTATAGGCCTTCAGTCGTTGCGTGGTTCAGTTAAATCTCGCGAGAAATCGGTTCATGGCGGTGGCGATACGATTTTGCTGGTTACTGGAAAGCAGGGCATCGATGGAATCCACCTCGGTTGCGACAATTTTATCCCGGCGCGCCTGCAGGCGATTTGCGTAGTCCCGTCCCGCGGCCATGATGCGCCGCGCCAGTTTCTGGCGATTTGGATCCTTCGATGCATCACCCGGAGCCTTGGTAAAGCGTATAACCAGCGACTCTATTTTTTTTAGTGCGTTCGGCGCAAACAGCCCCTGCCTCTGCCGCTGAGCCAGCAAGACACGATTGCTTTGGGCAAGGGCCACAATCCCGGTCACCTGAGTATTGATCATCGCCGGGGCCCTAGCGACACGCAGCCAATGCCGCAGCATCCAGCGGCCGCGCATCGACGCCATGGTCAAAGCCTCTTTGCAGGGGTCGCCTATTT
>JAKAYZ010000062.1 GCA_021816165.1 Planctomycetota bacterium
TCTGCGTTTACACTGCCACTGGCAATGTTGTGGAAGTTGTTATTTTAATCATGGCAGGACGCACAGCCATGCGGAGTTATTCCTGATGAATATGTTGATCCTGATTATCGTGGTGGTCAGCTTGATCTGCAGTGGTGTTCCCGGACTGTTTTTTCATCGCCGCAGCGCGATCGGTCAGCAACTGGCAACGCTGATGAACGTAGCGGCCTCGACCATCGGCATGGCCGCAGTACTCTTCCATGATATTCTGCCGGCGCCGGCAGAAGGATGGCACCCAGCCTGTTTGTTGCCCATTGGGAAGCTGGCCCTGAGCCTTGACGATATCAGCGCATGGTTTTTACTGCCCATTTTTTTTATTTCCGCCCTCGGATCGATTTATGGTCTGGGCTACTGGCCGCAACGGAAGCACCCCGCCGACGGCCCAAAGCTCCGTCTGTGCTGGGGGTTGATGTCCGGTGCGATGGTTCTGGTGGTGCTGGCGGCCAACAGTGTTGCGTTCCTTATGGCGTGGGAAATCATGGCGTTGTCGGGTTATTTTCTGCTGACGACCGAGGATGGCCGGCCCGAGGTGCGCCATTCGGGTTGGGTCTACTTTATCGCCACGCATTTAGGGACTCTGTGCCTGATCGCCTTTTTTGTTCTGCTGCGAATCTATTCCGGGTCGTTTCGTCTCTGGCCGACGGAGATGGTCGGAATGCCCGCAACGATCTTGGCCAGCTTATTTATCCTGGGGCTGGTCGGTTTTGGTTTCAAGGCGGGGCTGGTTCCGCTGCACGTATGGCTACCGGCCGGCCATGCCAACGCTCCCAGTCACGTATCGGCACTGTTTTCCGGCGTGATGCTCAATATGGGTATCTATGGCATTTTGCGGGTGGTGGTTATCGCGGGCAAGCCTCCGATCTGGTGGGGCGTTGTGTTGATCAGTGTGGGTATGTTATCGGCATTGTCGGGCATCACGTGGGCGCTGGCGCAGAGGGATTTCAAGCGGCTGCTGGCGTACAGCAGCATCGAAAACATCGGCATCATCACAACTGGCTTGGGGCTGGCGGCGCTGGGGTTGTCCAGGCAGCAGTTCATTTGGGTGACGCTCGGACTGGGCGGAGCCTTGCTGCATACGCTTAACCATAGTCTGTTCAAGCCACTGCTGTTCATGGGGGCGGGCGGGATTCTTCATGAGGCTCATACGCGTGATATGGAATCCCTGGGGGGGCTGGCTGCTCGTATGCCGGCAGTTTTCGGCTTGATGCTGGTAGGCTCGGTTGCCATTGTGGCTCTCCCGCCTTTGAATGGTTTTGTCAGCGAATTGCTGATTTATCTAGGCTTTTTTCACACCGTGCACGGGTCGACAGTTGCGAGTTGGGCGGCTTGGGCGGTTCCCGTGCTGGCCATGGTCGGGGCCATTGCGATGATGACGTTTGTTAAACTCACGGCCACCTGTTTTGCAGGCAAGCCGCGCACCGCTGCCGCGGCTGGTGCCCATGATCCCGATGCGGCGATGTTAGGTCCCATGATCCTGCTGGCGGTAGCGTGTTTGCTGGTGGGTGTCTTCCCGGCCTTGCTGGCAGGATTGCTGGATCACGCTATTGCTGCATGGGTGCCCTGGCACCGGAGTATCCCGTTGGCCAGCATACTTAATTTGTGGTGGATTACCGCTGTGGCCTTGCCGCTGCTGATTTTCGCCCTGGGAATCACCTGGTGGATTCAGCGTTGGCGAGGAGGGTTGGTCCAAAAGACCGTGGGTACGTGGGATTGCGGCTACGCCGCCCCCAGCAGCCGGATGCAGTACACGGGTTCCTCGCTGGTGGAGACGATGGCCGCGAGGTTCGGGCGAATCTTGTGGCGGCGTGAGCAGAGGCCTGAGGTCAAGGGCATTTTTCCGCCGGCCACCGGCTTTGCCTGCGATACCCCGGATCCGCTTTTGGATCGGATATTGGAACCTGTTTTGAAGAAGGTCGGAAAGTTGCTGGAATCCGCGCGGATATTGCAAAGCGGAGCCGCTCAGTTGTACCTGCTTTATATACTGTTAATTGTCTTGATATTGCTGATGATTACATAAGGACCGCCGCCAACAGCGAAATCGATCATGAATATATTAGCTTCAATATGCTTTCAGGTTGTACTGCTGGCACTGCTGCCGCCCTTGCTCCTGGGGATCATCAATAAGACGAAAGCTGCGTTTGCCGGGCGGCGCGGTCCACCGGTGCTGCAGGTGTACTACGATCTGCTGCGTCTGATGAAAAAAAATGTAGTCATCAGTTCCACCACCACCTGGATTTTTCTGGCTGCTCCCCTGGTCAGCGTTGTCAGTGTGGTATTGGCGGGACTGATGGTACCGCTGGGCCCGACGCCGGCCCCCATTCATTTCACAGGTGATCTGATTATGTTTGCCTATTTGCTGGCGTTGGGACGCTTTTTCACGACGCTGGCAGCCCTGGACACCGGGTCATCATTTGAAGGTATGGGTGTGGCGCGGGAATTCACTTTTGCCTGTTTTTCCGAGCCGGCTCTGTTTTTGGCATTGCTGGTGCTGGTGAAGCTTTCTGGTGCGTTGAGCTTGTCCGCGATGCTGCTGCCGGCAAGCCATGTCCGTATCGGATCAACGGCCTCCGCGGCGCTGGTGCTGGTGGCGGTAAGCCTGTTTGTGGTGCTGCTGGCGGAGACTTCCCGCATTCCCGTAGATGATCCAAATACCCATCTGGAGCTGACCATGATCCATGAAGTCATGGTGCTGGATAACAGCGGCCCGCTGTTGGGAGCCCAAATTTATGCCTCCTCGGTGAAGCTCATGATCCTGGCTGCATTTTTACTTCATGTCGTGCTGCCGTTGGATCCCGCATTGGTCGGGCGCGATTGGGGCCTCATGTTTGTGGGGCTGGTGGCGGTGGCGGGAATTATCGGAGCGGTGGAATCGCTCATGGCCAGATTGCAATTGCGGTTCGTGCCGACGCTGCTGGTGGCGGCGTGTCTTTTGAGCGGCTTTGGATTTTTATTGATTCTGTAAGGGGGTGTCCCTGATGATTATGATTCTTAATGCCATCCTGGTGCTGGTGATACTTATCAATCTTTTCGCGCTGGGAACCAGCCGCATGAAGGCCCTGATACATGCCGCGGCATTGCAGGGCGTGCTGCTGGGACTCCTGCCTCCCCTGGTCGTCAAAGATGTCGGAGTTGTGCCGGTGCTGATGGCCGTAATAACCATTGTGCTTAAGGGTATAGTCATTCCCAGCATGCTGCTCAAGGCACTGCGCGATGCCCAGGTGAAACGGGAGGTCGAACCGCTGATTGGGTTTATGCCCAGCATCCTGCTGGGGGCAACGGCAACTGCCGTGGCATTGGCTTTGGCCGGCCATCTGGCTCCGGCGCATAGTCCGCTGGGGCTGCTCGTGATTCCCACCTCCATTTCGATGCTTTGTACTGGCTTCCTGCTGTTAACCACTCGGGTAAAAGCGGTGACGCAGGTTATTGGCTTTCTGCTGCTGGAAAATGGCATTTTTGTGTTCGGGCTGCTGTTACTGTCCGCCATTCCCTATCTGGTGGAGTTGGGAGTGCTGCTGGATCTATTTGTCGGCATCTTTGTCATCAGCATTATCATCCACCATATTAACCGTGCGTTTGCCTCCCAGGATACCCGCCGGCTTTCTTCATTGAAGGGATGATTGATCCATGGACGTTCTTGCCCTGATTCTGGTTTGTCCGGTCGCCGCCGTGCTGGCGGCAATGATTCCCTCCAACCGTTGGAGGCCATGGATACTGCCGGCCGCGGCGGTAGTACATTTAAGCTTAGTGGGGCTTATCCTGCTTAGCTGGGGTGTGCCGGTAAAAGCGCCGCCTGGTCTCACGACGGGCGACAGGCTCGCCGTCACGACCGCGACAATGCGACCCAGCGCCGGCGCAGAGTCCATCGCCAGGGTTGTTCCTCCTGATTCCAGCGGCATCATGCTATCCAATTGGCTGGGAATTGATCCGCCGGGGCGGGTGGTACTGCTGCTGGCCAGCATGTTATTTGTGGCCTGCGCCTTTTATACGGTCGGCTATCTGCAAGATCACATCGAACATATCAATCGCGTGTTTTGTGTATGTTTTCTGTCATTTCTTGGGGCGATGACACTGGTGATATGCACCAATAACCTGGGGTTGATGTGGGTGGCCATGGAGGCCACCACGTTAAGTTCCGCTCCGCTGATCTATTTTAATCATACGCAGAACTCGATTGAAGCAACGTGGAAATACCTGCTTCTATGTTCCGTGGGCATTGCGCTGGCTTTGCTGGGATCATTTTTTGTGGCGTACGCCGCCGTCGTTCACGGACTTTCACCTTCCTTAAAAATTGCGGATTTGCTGCGACAAGCCCCGGCGATGGATAAGCAGTGGCTGAAAGCTGGTTTCGTGTTGTTGCTGGTCGGCTACGGCACCAAAATGGGGCTGGCTCCCATGCACTCCTGGCTGCCCGATGCTCATGGTGAAAGCCCATCTCCGGTTTCTGCGATGTTCTCCGGTGCGCTCATCAGCACGGCCTTTCTGATGGTGGTACGGTCCCAGCACATTCTATCTGTGGCTGGCGACGGTGCTTATGCTTCCCGCCTGCTGATTCTGCTGGGGCTCTTGTCGATGGCTTTTGCGGCCATCTTCATGGTTGGCCAGAAGGACCTTAAACGGATGTTGGCTTATTCCAGTGTGGAACACATGGGAATTTTAGCTTTGGGGCTGGGTATTGGCGGCATTGCCTTGCTGGGGGCCATGCTGCACGTACTTACGAATGGGTTTACCAAAGGGTCGCTTTTTTTGTCTGTCGGCAACCTTGACCGCGCCTACGGCAGCAAAACCATTCCTGAAGTGCGCGGTGCGATGCGGCGGCTGCCGCTTTCCGGGGTGGTATTTCTGCTGGGCTTCCTAGCCATCACCGGATCGCCACCATTTGGTCCGTTTATCAGCGAACTGATCATTCTTTATGGAACCTTTATGGCGGGGCATTTCCTGATCGGCGCGACGTTTTTGGGATTGCTATTGATTATTTTTATTGGTATGGGGCGCACCGTGCTCGCGGCCACGCAGGGTTCCGTGTCCGCCGCCGGCCGGAGGAATCATTTCCATGACGGCATTCTCAGCGGCATGCCCGTGCTGGCGTGTTTGCTGATTGTACTGCTGTTGGGCCTCTATATTCCGCCCCCACTCTGGGGCCTGTTGCACCACGCCGCTCATTATCTGGAGGCCAAGCCATGAGCATTCACCGTAACCTGCCGGCGCTTATCGCCGGTCGGGCCATCAAGCGGCAGGCCATCCCCGATTTGCCCGTGGAAAAATTCCAACAGGCCATTCTGGAAGCAGTGGGGGAGGGTTGGCGCGTGGCTTCATTTTTCGGCTCGCCGGATGCGAGCGGCACCCTGCATGTGTATGTGGTTCTGGCGGACGATCACGGATCTCATTTGTATGTGGGTTCCACCACCCTTTTTAACCACGAGTATCCCTCCTTAACTCCCCGTTGCACGCAGGTCCATCTGTTTGAACGAGAACTGGCGGAACAGTGCCAGGTGAAGGTTACAGGCCATCCGTGGCTTAAACCTTTGCGTTTTCAGTCGCCGATATTTTCTCTTTCGCACCCTGGTGCAGTCGCGGAATCGCGCGGGCACCCGTTGCCGGGCGTGATGGATTTTTATGAGGTTGCGGGCCAGGAGGTGCATGAAGTGGCGGTCGGCCCGGTTCATGCCGGCGTGATTGAGCCGGGGCATTTCCGCTTCCAATGCCATGGCGAGCGGATATTTCATCTGGAAATATCGCTGGGATACCAGCACCGTGGTGTCGAGCGTGCCCTGATCGGTGGACCGAATAATCGCAGTATCCATTATGCCCAGACCCTGTGTGGTGATACGACCATCGGACACAGCACTGCATATTGCCAGGTGATTGAAGGCCTGGCAAAATGCCAGAAAACTGCCCGGGCCCAGACCATTCGCGCCATTGCCTTGGAATTGGAGCGGCTGGCCAATCATGTCGGCGATCTGGGAGCCATGAGTGGTGATGTTGGATTTCTGCCCACCGCGTCCCACTGCGGTCGGTTGCGGGGTGAATTTCTGAATATGACCGCCACGCTTTGTGGAAGCCGGTTTGGTCGCGGCCTGATCTGTCCCGGCGGGGTGCGTTTTGATCTTGATGCCAACGCCGTCAGCGGCCTGCTGGGAAAATTGGATCTTTGCAGCCGTCAAACCCGCCAGGCGGTTGAATTGCTCTGGAATGCTTCTTCCGTGATGGCCCGGTTTGAGGAAATTGGTGTCGTGTCCAAGACCATTGCAGCGGAACTTGGAATGGTGGGGCCTGCGGCCCGGGCTTGCGGCCTTTCACGCGATGCCCGCCATGATCACCCCTCCGGGCTGTTTCGCTTCACACATATTCCCGTATCCTTGTGGGACAGCGGCGATGTTTTTGCCCGTGCGTATCTCCGTTGGCTGGAAATTCAGCGGTCCCTGGATTTCATTCAGACCCAACTGCGGTCTCTGCCGGCGGGAAGCATTTCCGGCGCGGTCGGCAACCTCTCGCCGGATCACCTGGCTGTGGCCATGGTCGAAGGATGGCGCGGTGAGGTGTGCCACGTGGCACTGACCAACGCCACCGGCCAATTTGAGCGTTACAAGGTGACAGACCCGTCATTTCATAATTGGGCGGGCTTAGCCATGGCCGTGCGCGCTGGGGAGATTTCTGATTTTCCGCTATGTAACAAAAGTTTTTCTCTCTCTTATTGCGGCCACGATTTGTAGTTTTTACACAAGGCTGACATCATGCTGGATATTCTCGTTGCTCGTCTACAGCAGGGCCACAAAACCATCGCCTATCCCAAGGGCGAACCGCCACCGTTGCCGCCGCACTTTCGTGGCCTGCCCATCATCGACGTTAGCAAATGTCCACAAGGCTGCCAGGCCTGTGCCGATAGCTGTCCCACCGAAGCGATAGATTTGCGGCAAGGCCCTATTCTGGATCTGGGACGGTGCTTATTTTGTGCGGAATGTCAGGAATCCTGCCCGGAAAATGCCATTACGTATCAGGCGGATTACAAGATGGCAGTCCGTCTGCGGGAAGATCTGCGGATGCCAGCGGGGGCAAAACTTGCCCTGGCCCGCGAACTGGAGGGAAAAATAAAACAACTCTTCGGGCGGTCTCTGAAACTGCGTGTGGTCAGCGCCGGCGGCTGTAACGCCTGCGAAGCAGATGTGAACGTATTAACTACCATTGGCTGGGATTTGGGGCGATTCGGCATCGACTTTGTGGCCTCCCCACGCCACGCCGATGGTTTGCTCATTACCGGTGCGGTCAGTGAAAACATGAAACTGGCTCTGAAAAAAACGTACGAGGCGGTGCCAGATCCTAAAATCGTCATTGCCGTGGGGGCATGCGCCATCTCCGGAGGGCCGTATATCAACCATCCCGAAGTGCTCAACGGTGCCACCGCCGTGGTGCCGGTGGATTTGTTTATTCCCGGCTGTCCACCCCACCCGCTTACGATTTTAGATGGCTTGTTGCGCCTGCTGGGAAGACTTAAACCAGCCCCCTCTACCCCCACGTGAGGCCTCCAGGAAGCCGCCAGGCACCGAAGTGTCGGCCTGTGAGGTCTTTTTGCCAGGTCAAGCGGCGCGGCCGACGAGCAGTGATTTGTTATCCTGGTGTTCCCGAGGTCTGCCGACGACCATTCACGGTCGGTCCCTCGAAGTTCGGCCAAAGCCAGCGAACCGAGTCTCCGTCATCGCATGGCGAGGCTGCTTGACCCGCCAAACGGGTATCACCGCAACCAGTGCCTAAGCGCCGCCCGGTTATCTGCCACCTCGTTCTTCGCCTTCGGGCTAGGAAGCTCTGGTTTTGGGTCCATGTTACCGCGGCCCTGTTCATCACCTCTCGCTCCCTCCAGCGAGAGCAGATGCTGCAAGACCACCAAACCGCTGGGCGCAAAATCCGCCGCTTCGGGTTCTCACCCGTTGTTGCCGTGCCTGTCCGCGACGGCGTTGCACTTTTTCCCTGTCCCGTATCCGCAGAAGCGCGGATTTGAAGTTGTCCACAGCCGACTTATTTGCTCTACCCTAAGCCGTCGGTGGA
>JAKAYZ010000063.1 GCA_021816165.1 Planctomycetota bacterium
ACAAATTATGCGATTGACCGAATCCAGTTCGTCCCGTACCCAGTGGCATAAGCATAACAAATTCCCTGCGCAAAACGGAACGCGCTTTCACAGAACCAATCAACCTGAAACATGTCATACCCGGTATGATGCTGGTAGACCTTCTTTCCTACTTGATCCCCTCGGACTCAAAGCTCTGTATCTCGCGTCGACGGGCCAGGCAAAACTCGCAGAAGATATCGAAGATTATTTGATAAACCACGGTGCTTGTTCAAATAGTAGCCTCCAGGCCCGTGCCGAATTATTTTCTGGTCGGGTGTTATTGGTAGGGCAGATTTGGATCTTTCTTACGATAGGGCTATTAGAAGAAGCGAAGGAAGAAGCGAAGGAGGTTGTAGAGGCGTGGTACGGGGAGTATACTACTGCCGCGCTAGCAAAAAAGTTTGGTAAGAAATTTGTTAAGCTAGCAATTAAAAATGAGTATGAATATCTAAAATCACATCAACAAGTCGAAACTATTGTCGTTCAATCTGGGCATTCTGGAAAGAAAAACTGCCATGCCGACATGGTGATTTTTTATTATCCCCTGACGCAGCACTTCGCGGCCAGGATCACGGGAAGCGTGGGGAAGTGCCGGCAAACCGCTGGTGAAGGTGATTTTAACTGCGATTGCAGTGCTGACCAATTCACGCTGGAAGTTACCGGGACGCTCATCAGAGAACATGGCGTCAACTTTGAATACACGAATATTGCCAATGTTCAGGTAACACTGGAGTAGATATGAAGGCGACGACCAAACCTGCGGCCAAATCGTGGTTCCAGGTGGCACTCTTGGGCTTATGGATTGCAGTATGTCTGGCAGCGTGCGCAGCACCAGAATCGTCGGTAAGCCCAGCACGATCAAGTGCAAGACACAGTTCGACTGCCCGGCGGCCTATCGTTGGTGCAAAACGAGGGGCAGCCAATCTGAAAGCGACTCGAAATGTGCCGGGCCCGGTTTGTTCCCGCGCGGCGCGATTCCTTCGCGAGGATTATCCTCTTCTTGCCAAACGGTATGGTACGAGATCATATCCGCTAGGTGAATCACTGCAAGATTCCATATTTCAATTCACTCCACAAATGTGGGAAAGAATTCAATATCACTGGATAAAATATTTTCACGGAAAGCGATTGGTGCAATTTGGTGGAATTAATATCGTAATGCCATCGGGTTGGAATATAGGGCTGCATCCGCAAAATGCTACCGAGGCAACATGCCAGGTCGATACGTTACCGGGTGAGTCACCTGGTAATCCTTTTCCAATTACGTTCCAAATGCAGATTGAAGTTCCTACGGTAGCGCTTAGGTGTTGCGAAACGAAAGGGGTCCCACGTCGTACCGGATCAGTCCGTAGTGAATCTCGTAAGCAAACATTGCCCTCTACGGAACCTGATCTCGTTCGGGCAATCGGCTGGGCAAACTCAACGCCCACGGACTTTTTCGCGTTGCTAGGATCACGGACCACAAATCCGCAGGACTGGCAAACGAGGTTGTTCGAGCGTATATTTCATAAACTGGATAAAAAGGAATATGACTTAGGATCCGCAATTGATTGCTTCTTCAATGGCCATGTCTATGCACTTATTGGAATATCGCCACGACACAAGAAAGGGGAATTGGCCAATATTTCACTGTTTGGTCCGAATGGAGCATTCCGTGGGCGGATTTATATCCATTACTGGTACCTAACGGGATCACTGGCATACGCCCGGGCCCTAAAAAGATCTGAAAATCTCGTTCGTGGAATTTCTTTATCGCTGCCTCCTCGTAGGATTGATGAACAGAAAAAAGCCCCCGCAAAAATCAAGCCTTCTCAGATTCCACTACTTATTGCTACCGATATTGCCCTGAACCGAGAATTGGCAGATTTTCGTGCAGTGCAAAAAATGGAGCAGCTACGCCTCGGTAACAGGCTTATTCGACTGAACAGGCAAATGGGTTCCAATGGAGCTCCACTCGATTTCGTAATCCGCACCTGGTTTTTGGAAAGTTCCGATCGGGGCAACACCGCCGGATATCCTTCCGTCGCCGTGGGGAGGACGGCGTTCAGCAAACACGCCCTCGACGGCGGATGTTACGTGTTTATCACTTCGCCCATAAAATCATTTGGAAATCGCGTACTTGTAATCCGATCCAAACCGGGAGATTACGACACGACAATAGTGTCTGTTGACCGCTTCCTGAAGGTATCCCCACTGTACGATAGCTTGGACATTCCGCAACCGGCGTCTCTCAAGCAGCCAGAGGTGGGAGTCGGGCCTGTATATCGTATGGCAGTCGCCAAGCCCGACGTCTTTTATCTTTATGAGACGGCCGAGGAAGGGTTGTCACTGAAGAATGTGGGGGCGTTCGTATCCCACCCAAATGCGCGGGTGTTCGTGATTGATTTTCCAGACGGGCATTTCCGCATTCGCCTTCGGAGCAGGGGGTCGAGGTAAATTGCTGCTATTAACTTCCGCCCCTGTGCTGGCTGTAGTGGCCCAAGTGCGCCGTGCAAAGGCGAAGTGTTCCAGCGAGTGCAAGTCTCGTCCCGGTAAAGGTCGTTGCGACCGGGAAGCTATCCCTTGCGGCGGTGGAAGTAATGAAGCTGTCGGAGCCTGGGAGACAAGTGGCGGCGTGTGGCCGCGTTGCGGGCTTCAGCTTTCGTGAATTCGCTTTGCGATCCGCTTTAGACGGGTTAGAATTTGTGCTTTGACAGAACTGTCCTTTTAGGCAGGATTATGGTCGCAAATGCTGAAACAATTTCGGAACCAGAGCTGCACAGCAAGCGCTGTGGTGCTTCCATTTCCTCTGCTCCCCCAGTGGTGAAAAAAAGCAGTTCAATGAATTCTGCACCCGGAATCTGGAACACGTTGATTCACAGGGAGGCAGCGGAGGTAAACGGAGGACCAACGATAATCACGGATCAAAGATTCGGAAATTCCGATGACTTGTTCATTGATCATTTCTCATTGATATTTGAGCGCAGCGCCGACAGTTCCGGAAATGCACTGGGCTTCACGCCAAAAAGCGCGATCACAGAGTATCTTTACAACCAGCAGTATTACGACGTGATTTCAGGCCAGTATTACATGCGGGCCAGAAACTACGACCCCGCCACGGGGACATTCACCCAGCAGGATACTATCTCCCTCAGCCCCGGCGATCTGGCCAACGCCAACCTATTCCTCTTCGCCGGCGCGGATCCGGTCAATGTGCTTGATCCGAGTGGACACGACCTGATGGAGACGTTGGGCAGCCTGACGATCCAGAGCATGATCGGATCGATCATCAGCCCTGTCATCGCACCATTCGCCAGCGACGCCTTGAGTCTGTTAATTCCGTATTGGGTGACGCAGGGGATGCTGGACGCCGTGCCAGATGCGGCTCTCATCGGCGGCAATCTCTCGGCGCTTTGGCGGGCGGGGGCAAGCCCGTTCAGTCTGGGAATTACCGGGGGATTGGACCTTCTCCTCTCAGCGAAAGATCATTATGCGGCCCTCTACGACTACGCGGGCGGGAGTTTGGGAGTCTTCGGTGCCGGACCACGTTCAATCGGCGGCAGCCTCGCAGTCGGTGCCGTTTGGCGTGCGCCGAGGTCGGGCGACTACTCGGGTGCGTTTATTAGCGCCACCATCCCATTTACCTCGGAGTTGTTCCCCGCTTCATTGCGAAATCGACTGCGTGATATACTTACCACTACCTTCGTCTCCGAGAAACTATTATCCGTCATTGGGTCCCCGCTTCCCGGTGAGGCCGCGCCGGGCGGATGGGACCTATCGAATTATGTCCAGTACAACCTGCACCAGATCAATTCTGCTATTCAACAGGCAGAATCTTGGATTTCGCGAGCATCAATTACGCTCTTCTTTGACCCCACCCCTCCTTATAGCTTTGGCTTCTCGGTCGGCATAGGGGCTAGTGCGGCATCGCTGACAGGGACCAGTTCGCCCACCGGCCTTTCACTCACCTTCTATCATCAGCTGTGGGATACAGGAAGTGGAGCGTCCAATGGTTGGTGATCTTCGAATTCATGTTGTGCGGTCATTGGTCGCGCGATTGGCCGTGCTTTGGGCGGTGATATTGCTTGTGGAAGTGGGTTTCCATTTCTATATGGGGTCGCATCTTCCTGGCTCTGACATTGCACTCATTTTTTACAGCGCACGACATCGATTTAGTTTTATGCGCCTTACGGACTTTGTCGTGCCTGCCTACGCGATTGGCGTGTGCTTGGGTTATTGGTGCCTTGCCCTTAGCAGTCGCGTTGTAGTCATGTTGGCATTGCTTAACTGGGCAGCCCTTATTGCGGCTCAACCGCTTTGGCTCCGTCTGCTGCCACGCAAGGAAAATTGGCTGATTCCAGGGTTTCCAGACAGGCTGGCATTTATCATAGAATATGCCGCGCTCAGTCTCCTTGTGATGTGGATCGCAACCTCCGGCGTTCGGAACTGGGAACAGCGCAAGCGACTGGGGAAGAAAAACGGAAATGCTGTTGGACGCGACGCCCCCAGCGCACCCAGCGATAACGGTGGTGCTAAATGACGTACCGGCCCGCCGAATCATGCAAGAGCTTTGGTTTGATGCCCCGCAGCAGCAGATTAACCAGCACCTTCGATTCCGCCACCGGCATTGCAACAACCTACACCTACAAACCCAACACCAATTACATCCAAACCGAAACCTCCACCACCTCCGCTCCCTCTGTGGTGAATTTCAATAATCAAAGACCACGGATCACGGATCAAAAATGCGGCAGTTCCGATGATTTATTCATTGATCATTATTCATTGATTATTGAGCGTAGCGCCGATGCGCACGGCTCAACAAGAATCGTGACGGATGCGACCGGCAAGGTCGTTGAGGACATGAATTGTGACGCCCTCGGAAACGCGTTGGGCTTCAATGCAAGCACAGCGTTGACAACGTATCTCTATAGTTCTATGCCATTCGACGCGGCCAGCGGGAATTATTACGATCACGCCCGATACTTCGACACGGGCACCGGCAGTTTCACGCAGGCCGATTACGGCTACACCGGCTCGCTGGCCAATCCGATGACCGATCTGCCGTACATGTATGGCGGCGGCGATCCCGTCAACATGCTGGATTTGAACGGGCATGGTTTCGACCTGCCTGACGTTATGATGTCGGTCGCTGTTTCGTCAGAGCTTGTCGGCATGGGTTTCGCGGCGGTCCATGCCGCAATAGGGGAGAGCATTACGCCAGACGCAGCCATCCTGGGGTTCAGCCTGACGGGGGCACCATCGGCCGTGGCACGTCTGCTTGGATGGATGGCCGGGACCGGATTTAGTGCCCTGCCAGCCTTCTCTTCAGCGGGTGCCGTGTACCCGTTCTCAAAGGTGCTCTTCAGTCTCTCGACCTTTTCCGCAGTGATTTCCTCGAAGCTGCTAACGCTCGAGAAGGCCTCCGGCTTCTCCGGTGGCGTGACTATCGGCGGCGAAATCCTCGCCGATCGGCGGGACGAGGTGCTGGGGCTGTATGGATTTGCTGGGGCGGCAATCGGCTTTGCGGGTGGCAGCGGAGCCGTAAGCGGATCGATTTATGACGGTGTCGTGTGGGACGTGCCCAAGTGGACGGACTACGCGGGACCGTTCATCACCATTGGCGGTAACGTGAGCGCGGGGGCATTTGGTGCAGGAGTTAGCGTCTTCGCCAGCGCAAAAAATTGGCGACAGCACGGAATGCTAACTTCTGTCACGTTCGGCGCTGGGACGGGCGGTGGTATATCGGCTACTTACTACAAAAAGTTGGGGGAGCTTGGCCAAGGAGCGGGGGCGGTCGAGCCTTTCCTCTGGGCGGCGTGGCCTCCGCCCTACGACGCAATGATGGCAATGTCCTTGGGCAACTCGTAACCCGCGTTCGGAATCCAGCAACGGGGCAACTGATATGGCAGATACCAGATGGGTGTTAAGAGTAGTTCGGCGGTGTGCGGTCGCCACCGTGAGTGTGTTCTTTTGGATTCGGATTACCGTCGGAATGCTCGGCGCGATAGGTGGCGTGCTGGCACTGCTTCTCTTCTTTGTTCACGTTGGCTTAACGTGGAACCATGGGGTGGCTGCTGGTACTCTGTTCAGCCCGCATGCGCAGCATGGAAAATACTACCTTTCTGCGGCCGGGCACCACACGCTGGTCTCTGCGAGGATGTATTGGACGGTTTGGACCGTGGAGGTCGGCATGTACTCCGGTGGGGGTCTGCTCTTGCTCACGTTCGCCATAGAAGGTCTGGTTTGGTTGGTTGGCGGTGAAAGCTTGTGGGGGCGGCGGAGGTGTAGCGCCCCGGATGATGAAGGAACTAAATTTAATGATAATGGGTGACTACGCGGTTGTCCAACGGTGAAATGGTATGTAATTATGGCGGTAGGCTGCGGCTCCGCCGAGAGCCGGAGAAATTTGAGCAGGTGAGCAGTAGAGCGAACCGGGCTGCGGCCCGGTAGAGCAGGCGAGCAGTAGAGGGTCGAGCAGTAGAGCAAATACCTCTGGGTGGTAAAGGGGTGGCCGCCTTGCGAATGCAGCTTTTGTGAATTCGCTTCGGACGGGTTAGAATTCGTGCTTTGAAATAACCAGCGTTTTATGCGGGCGTTATGGTCGCAACCGTTGAAACAATTTCCGAACCAGAGCTGCACGGCAAGCGCCGCAGAACCTCCATTTCCTCTGCTCCCTCAGTGGTGAAAAAAAGCAGTTCAATGAATTCTGGACGCGGAATCTGGAACACGTTGATTCACAGGGAGGCAGCGGAGGTAAACGGAGGACCAACGAGGATCAACGATCAGCAATTTGGAAGTTCCGATGATTTGTTCATTGATCGTTGCTCATTGTTCATTGAGCGCAGCGCCGACAGTTCCGGAAATGCGCTTGGATTCACACCATCCAGCGCGATCACAGAGTGTCTTTACAACCAACAATGCTACGATCTGATTTCCGGTCAGTATTACATGCGTGCGAGAAACTACGATCCCGCCACCGGGACGTTCGCCCAGCGGGACACGATCTCCATCGCCCCCGGCGATCTCGCCAACGCCAATCTATTCCTCTTCGCCGGTGCCGACCCGATCAATATGTTGGATCCGAGCGGGCACGACCTGATGGAAACGTTAGGCAGCTTGGCGATCCAGAGCATGATCGGGTCGATCATCAGTCCCGTCGTCGCGCCATTTGCCAGCTACGCGGCGGCGCTGCTCATACCGCCGGCGTTGCTGATGGCGTTAGAAACCGTCGGGGCCCCAGATGCAATCGAACTGGGAGTGAGTGGCACCGCCGGCGGTCAGTTCAAGGGTTTCGGGGCGTTCGGCACAGGGGGCTTGGAACTTCTCGCGTCGCCGCACACAGGCAACGACGCTCTCTACGGCTACGCCGGTGGCGGGCTGTCGTTCTCGGCCAGCCTCGGCACCGGCGGCTCGGCGGTGCTTGCCGGTTCCATCGGGGCTGTTTGGAGTACACCGCTGTCCCACGATTACACCAGCCAATTCTGGACGCTGTCCGTACCGTTTGGTGCCCTGCCGGCGCGTGCGCGTGCTCATATTATCCAGGATTTGGCTGCGGGAGCGGTGTCTAAAAATCCCTTTAGCTCTGGCGGCTTGATCGGGTTGAACCCCGGCCAGGTCAGTGCCGAACAGCTAAGTGGGCTGGAGAACGCATACAAGAGCTGGAACTGGATACTCAATCGGCTGGACAGTCTGACAATAAACATGTTTATGAGTTCTCCGCTCAACTTCCAACAGAGTTGGGGGGTCTCTTTCAGTATGGACGTTGTCGGCGGCTCGACCAGCGGAATGACACCGAATTTGGCCTCGGTCGGCTGGACTTACTATTGGCAACTGGCACCGTCTGGGAACGCAGTGTTCGCGTAGGCAGACGCACCGATTCCCTTGGAGGCTACATGAAGGTGTTACGTTCAATATTGTGGATGCTCATTTTTTACGCGACATTCGCTTCGCTGGAGCTCAGTTGGCACTGGTATATGTCAACCGACTTGCCGGGAGCGAAGACGACACGAGCGATCTATGGTTGGCAGGCGCGGCGGAGCATGAGGGTTGGCCACACTCCGGG